>JAFSVO010000062.1 GCA_017444965.1 Clostridia bacterium
GTTATCGGGCTTATCGCCGTTTCCTGAGCTATCTCTATATCGCTTTTTACCGTCATTTTGATCATCCTCCGCACCGTAATAAGACAATTATATATATAACTTTATTTTTTTGCAAGATATATTATTGAAAGTCGAAAAAGTTTATAGTATAATGTATGTTAATCCGTTATAGTGGAGGATTGTATGGCTTTTAACGACAACTGCACTTTAGAGGGCAAAAACGCCGTGCTTGAAGCATTGAAAAGCGGCAGAGAGATAGATAAAATACTCTTTTCCGCGTCTTCATTGTCGTCTGTCGGCAGTATTATAGCGCTCGCGCGGAAAAAGGGCGTGCTTACGCAGGAGACGGATAAGAGAAAGCTTGACAAGCTGAGCTTTTCCGGCGCGCATCAGGGCATTATCGCGCTTTGCGCCGCCGTCCCCTACCGCACTTTAGGCGACATGCTCTCTTACGCCGAAGCGCTTTCCGAGACGCCCCTCGTCATAGTCTGCGACGGGATAACCGACACGCATAATCTGGGCGCCGTTATAAGGTCGGCGGAAATTGCCGGCGCGTGCGGCGTTATAATACCCAAAAAGAAAAGCGCGGGGCTCAATTCGGCGTGCGCCAAAGCCGCCGCGGGCGCTTTGGAGTATCTGCCGGTGGCGAAGTTTTCAAGCACGCTCGCCGCGGTCGAAGAGCTTCACGCCAAGGGCTTTACGGTGTTTGCCGCCGATATGGACGGCAGCCCCATGTACGACGCAGATCTTACCGCGCCCTGCGCGATAGTTATAGGTTCCGAGGGCTACGGTATATCAAGGCCCGTCAAGGCCGCCTGCGACGGCGTGATATCAATCCCCCAGAAAGGAAAAATACCCTCTCTCAACGCGTCTAACGCGGCAGCCGTTATCCTTTACGAGGCGCTGCGTCAAAGGAGCTTTAAATGACCAAGGACCGGGATTACGAACTTGAAGAAATAATAGCGGAGATAAAGAACTCCGCCGGCGCGGCTTCCGATGAGGAGGCTTTTAAAGGCGCGCCCGTTTCTTCAGGCAAGCATCTCGCGACCCCGAAAAAAGCCCCTTCCGTTTCCAAGAAAACGCTTGAAAAGCAATCTTACGAATACGACCTTTTTGAAAAGGACGAAGAAGTAAAAAGGGCGGAAATAAAGAAAAAAGAAGAGGAAGGCGCGCGCGTAAAGCCGCCCCGCCCCGCGCGAAAGCCGCCCGACGTTTCCGCCCTTTTTGAAGACGAAAACGACGACGAAGAGGACGAAGAAGACGAGCCCACGCGTAAAGTCAAGCGGGCGAAGCGCAAAAGGAAGAAAAAGGACGCGTCCCGCCTGCCCTACGACTTCGCGAACAAGACCTACGTTACGCCCGGGGACGCCGTCGAAGCGCTTACCAAAAGGATAGTGTCAACGGCATTTTCCTGCGCCGCGCTTTTCGTTTTCTTTGCAGCCGCGCTTTACCTTACGCTTTCAAACGCGGGGTACCTTCCCGAGCTTGATTTTATTTCCTTAGAGCTTAACCCGTTCATTCATTACGCCGTTTGCCTGTGTCTTGAGCTTTTGGCGTTTTTCGCCGCGTGGGAGGTGACCGTTTCGGGTCTTTCCCGCCTTTTCCTCGGAAAGCCGAATATGGACACCCTCGTGTTCTTTACGGCGCTCTGCTCCGCGATAAACACTTTGACTCTGCTCCTCTCTCAAAGCGGGGACGCGACGCCCGCCTATACCTCGGTAAGCGTCGGGCTGTGCCTTATTTCGGTCCTGACTAAAAGGCGCCGTTTCGTATCCTTAAGACGCGCTTATAAGATACTGCAGATAGACACCGAGCCCGCCGCCGTAAAGACCTTCGGCACGAGAAGGGCGGCGACGGCGTTCAAGACCTCAAAGGATCCCTTCCCCGATATGGACGCGGTGTCAACGCCCGACACGACGGAAGCCTTCTCGCTTTATTACGCGCCTTTGGCGCTTACCGTATCTTTGGCGCTCGCGGGCGTTTCGGCTTTTTCGACGGGCGCGCTTTCCGACCTTCCGCGCGCGCTTACGGTAATTTCCATGATGACGGTAACGCCGGCGCTCGTCATATCCTCCTCATTCCCCGGAAGCCTTGTCAGCCGCAGGCTTTATTCCTCGGGAAGCGCGCTTATAAACCGCAAGACGGTGGGCGCTGTAAAGAAATGCCGCACGGCGGTCGTCTGCGACGAAGATCTTTTCCCCGCGGGCTCGGTCGCTGTGACGGGGCTTAAAATAGGCGACGGTTTTTCGCTCGAATACGTTTACTCGATAGCCGCCTCCGTTCTCGAGGCCGTCGGCGGTGGTTTGCAGGCGGCGTTCGAGGCGGGCGCGAGGCAGATATTCGCGCCGCGCTTCCCCGTTTCCGACGTAAGGTTTTTCGAGAGCGGCGGCCTTTCGGCGACGGTCAACGGAAGCGAAGTGCTTTGCGGCACCTACTCATTCCTTATGCGGATGGGCGTGCGCGTAAAAAGCGACGTCAAGCTTTCAAACTGCCTTTTCTTTGCCGTCGATTCCTCTTTCGCCGGCGTCTTCTCGCTTAAATACTACGTTCAGGCGCCCGTTTACAGCGCTTTCCGCTACCTTTCGCGCTCACGCACGACGCCGCTGCTCGCCGTGCGCGACTGCAATTTAACGCAGGAGTTCATTGAAACGAAGTTCAGGCTTCGCGCCTATTCGACCGACTACCCCTCTATGGAAGAGCGCGCCTATCTTTCGAGCGACGGCCCGCGCGACACGCCGCCCCTCGCCATACTTACCCGAAGCTCTGTCTTCTCTTTTTCCGAGATACTGATAGCCTGCCGCAAGCTTAAAAAGACGGTTTCCTTCAACCTCGTCTTTTCGCTTATTTCGTCGGTCATCGGCGTCGCCATCATGTATTTCCTCGCGTCAAACGGCGAGTACGGCGCGGCTTCCCCCGTCAACGCGCTTATCTATTTTGCCTGCTGGCTTCTGCCCGTCTGGTTCATTTCAATAGTTTTTACCGCATGTTGATAAAAACAAGTTGAAATTTTAAAAACTATAAGATATAATTGTTACGATTGAAAAAATGCGAAAAATTTAAATAAAAGTTTTAAGGAGGACACTATGGCATATCCCATCGACAAAATCAGAAACGTATGTCTTTTAGGACATGGCGGCGACGGTAAGACCTCGCTCGCCGAAATGCTGCTTTTCCGCACGGGCGGCACCGACCGTCTCGGCAAAACGTCGGAGGGCAACACGGTCTGCGACTTCGACCCCGAAGAGGTCAAGCGCCAGATCTCCATTCAGACGGCGATCGCTCCCGTTGAGTTCAACGGAAACGAGATAAATCTTCTTGACACGCCGGGTTATTTCGATTTTGAAGGCGAAGTCGAGCAGGCTTTAAGAGTTGCCGATTCGGGGCTTATCGTCGTGTCCGCCAAGGGCGGCTGCGCCGTCGGCACCGAAAAAGCGTGGAAAAAGCTCAACAAGCATAAGCTCCCCCGCTTCTTCTGCATTTCCAAAATAGACGAGGAAAACGCCGATTACGAGCGCGCTTACGATTCTCTGCGCACGGCTTTCGGTCTTTCCGTCACCCCCTTCGTCGTGCCTCTCGTCGAGGGCGGCAAGCCGACGGGCGTAATAAACCTCGTTTCCAAAAAGGCGTTTAAGACCGAGGGCAACAAGGCGGTCGAGGTCCCTGTTCCCGCCGACATGGCGGACGAGGTCGAGACGCTTCGCTCGGCTCTGGTCGAAGGCGTCGCCGAAAGCTCTGAAGAGCTTATGGAAAAATACTTCGCCGGCGAAGAGTTCACCCAGGAAGAGCTTCTTTCCGGTCTGCGCGCGGGCGTTCTTTCCTGCCAGCTCGCGCCCGTCGTCTGCGCCTCCGCCGTCACCGGCGTCGGCGTGACCCAGCTTCTTTCCACCATAGTCGACTTCGCGCCCGCGCCCAACGAAGCGCGCGCCGAGACCGCCAAG
This sequence comes from Clostridia bacterium, assembly GCA_017444965.1. GTDB lineage: Bacteria > Bacillota > Clostridia > Oscillospirales > Butyricicoccaceae > RGIG3513. The sequence continues at coordinate 3,939 of JAFSVO010000062.1, forward strand.
AAGGCGGACGGCTCCGACGTCGAGATAAAGTACGACCCCGCCGGAAAGCCCGTTCTTCTCGTATTCAAGACCATAGCCGACCAGTACGGCAGATTCTCTTTCTTCAAGGTGCTTTCGGGCACGCTTAAGCAGGATATGACTCTTGTGAACTCCCGCTCGGGCGCTTCCGAAAAGTTCGGTCACATCTTCACCGCCAAGGGCAAGAAGAACACCGAGGTAAAAGAGATAGGCTGCGGCGACATAGGCGCCGTTTCCAAGCTTAACGACACCAAGACGGGCGACACGCTCTGCGACGCGGGCGACCTTACCCTGCCCGGCATAGAGTTTAACGAGCCGTGCTACAGCCGCGCTATCGCCGCGAAGGTCAAGGGCGGCGAAGAAAAGATAGCCGCGGGCCTTGCCAAGCTGCGCGACGAAGACCCGACCTTTACCGTCGTCAACAACGCCGAGACCAAGCAGATGGTCATCTCGGGCGCCGGCGACATTCATATCGACCTTCTCTGCTCCAAGCTTAAAAACAAGTTCGGCGTTGAGGTCGACCTTTCCGAGCCGAAGGTCGCCTACCGCGAGAAGATACGCAAAAAGGTCGAGATGGTCGAAGGCAACCACAAGAAGCAGTCGGGCGGCCACGGCCAGTACGGCAACGTCAAGATGAACTTCGAGCCTATCGATACCGACGACTTCATTTTTGAAGAGCAGATATTCGGCGGAAGCGTTCCGAAAAACTTCCACCCCGCGGTCGAAAAGGGCATTCGCGAAGCTATGGAGCACGGCGTTTTAGCCGGCTTCCCCATGGTCGGGCTTAAAGCCACTCTTATGGACGGTAAGTATCACGAGGTCGACTCGAACGAGCTTTCCTTCAAGATGGCGGCGAGGCTCGCTTACAAAGCGGGTATCCCGAAGGCGAACCCGGTCGTTTTAGAGCCTGTCGCGAGCCTTAAGATATACGTTCCCGACAACTACGCCGGCGATATCATGGGCGATATGAACAAGCGCCGCGGCAGAGTTATGGGTATGTCCCCCGTCGAGGGCGAGAGCGGCATTCAGGTAATTGAGGCCGAAGCGCCGATGAGCGAGATAGGCGACTACGCCATAACCCTTCGTTCAATGACTCAGGGCAGAGGCTCCTTTACCGCCAAGTTCGAGCGCTACGAGGAAGTTCCGCCCGCAGAGCAGGAAAAGATAATCGCCGAGCATCAGAACTTCGAGGAAGAAGACGAATAATAAATACGGACTCTTTAGGGGCTGCCGCAATTCTTTTTGCGGCAGTCCTTTTGTTATGCTTCTCATTTTGCCGCAGGCGCGCCCTGTTGGCACTTAAGCTAAATTGAAAACCTGCGGTTTTCAGCTAA
>JAFSVO010000008.1 GCA_017444965.1 Clostridia bacterium
ATAGCGTCAAGCAAGCTCGTTTTGCCGTGGTCGACGTGGCCCATAACGACGACTACGGGCGCGCGCGTGATAAGCTCTTCATCCTTATCCTCATGCTCGTCAAAAAGCTTTTCCTCTATTGTCACGACGACCTCTTTTTCGGGCGCCGCGCCGAGCTCCATGGCAACGAGCGACGCCGTGTCGTAGTCTACCGTCTGCGTGACGTTCGCCATGACGCCTAATTTCATAAGCTGCTTTATGACCTCTGCCGCCGTCTTCTTAAGCCGCAGGGCAAGCTCGCCTACCGCGATCTCGTCGGGGATAAGCACCTTTAAGGGTACCTTCTTTATCTGCGCCTCTCTTTCGAGCCGGCGCATTTTTTCCTGCTCTTCGGCGCGGCGCTTCGAGCTCATAAACTGCTGCTTTTTCTGATTTCTCCCCGTGAACTTCTGCTTGTTCTGGGTGCCCATGCGCTCGGCCTGCTTGGGAACGAGGGTCTCCATCCTCTCGTCGTATCTGTCTATGTTGACGTTCGTGCCTCTCGTGTCGACGTAGTGGACGCGCGGCTTTACCTGCTCGGTCTTGCCCGGGGTCGCGGCGCCGTCGCCCGTCTTTAAGACGACCGTCTTTTCGTTACGGGGCTTGGCGCGGCTCTTTTCCTGCTTTTCGCGCGCAGCCTCGGCAGCCGCCTTCTGCGCCCTTTCCTTTTCCTCGGCCTCGAGCCTTACGCGCTCCTCCGCCTCCTGCTTCTGCTTTATAAGGCGTTCTTCGCTTTCCTTTCTGCGCTTTTCGGCAGCCGCCGCCGCGGGCGCGAATATCTCGGCGACCGATTTGACGGGATGCGCCTGCGAAAGCGCGTCGAAGACGATATTAAGGTCTTCCTCCGAAAGATTCTGCGAAGAGCTCTTAGGCGCCGTCGAATACTTCGCCAGCACCGCGATTATCTCCTTTGAAGTTATTTCGAAGTCCTTCGCAAGTTCGGATATCTTGTATTTGATTGCAGTTGCCATCAGCTGTTTCCCCCTTTTGATCTGCCGCCCTGCGGCTTTGCGCTGTTTTTCGCCTTATCTTCCGGCAGCCCGAGCTTTTTGCGGAAGCTTTCCGAAAAGCCCTTGTCGGTAATGGCCGCCGCCGCGCATTCGTTCTGACCGAGCGCCGCGCCGAGCGCGCCCTTCGTGTATACAAGGCTTATATAAGGCGTTCCCGTTTCCCCGCCCGCGCGCGCCGTCTGCCTTTGCACGCGGGGCGACGCGTCGGAAGCCGTTATCAAAAGCTTCGCCTTTCCGCGCGCCGCGGCGTCGAACGCGTTGTCCGCGCCTATGGCGAGCTTTCCCGCCTTTTTCATAAGCCCGAGCAAAGTCAAAGCGTCATCCATCGTTACCCTCCGTAATTATCCGCCGCAGCGTCTCTTCGGTATCGGGCGGGACGGGCGCTTCCAGCGCGCGGGACAGGGCGTTCTGCCTGAGCGCTTTATTTAAGCACTCTTCTTTTCTGCATATATAGACGCCTCTTCCCGGCGTTTTGCCCTTTTCGTCGGGAACTATCCTGCCGTCGGGCGTTCTGACTATGCGCAGAAGCTCCCTTTTCTCAAACCGCCCGCGGCACGCCGCGCACTGTCTTACGGGTATCTTCATCCGGATAACACCTCTTTTGAAGCTTTACCGCGACTGACTGTCGGGTTTAATGTCTATCTTAATGCCCGTAAGCTTGACGGCTAAACGCGCGTTCTGTCCCTCTTTGCCTATGGCAAGCGAAAGCTGCTCGTCGGGAACGACGACTACGCAGCTGCGGCTGTCGGCGTTCATCTGCACCGACAGGACGTCCGAGGGTGAAAGCGCCTCGGCGACGAACTGAACGGGGTCGTCGCTGTACTTGATTATATCTATCTTCTCGCCGCGAAGCTCGTTCACGACCGCCGCGACTCTGCCGCCCTTGGGGCCTACGCAGGCGCCTATCGGGTCGACGTCGGGATTTTTGGACGTGACGGCTATCTTAGAGCGGCTGCCCGCCTCGCGCGCGACGGATACGACCGATACCGTGCCGTCGGCTATCTCGGGCACCTCAAGCTCGAAAAGCTTCTTGACGAGCCCCGGGTGAGTTCTTGAAAGCATTATCTGCGGGCCGCGGCCTGCCGATCTTACCTCGGCGACGAAGACCTTTATGCGGTCGCCCTCGCGGATGACCTCGCCGGGGATCTGCTCTTTCGACGTGAGCATCGCCTCGGTGCGCTCGCGCCTGCCGCCGAGCTCTACTATCGCGTTGCCCGAGCCCGGGTCGACGCGCGTTACCAGAGCCGTGATTATCTCCTGCTCTTTGCTTGAGAACTCTTCGGCTATGATAGTGCGCTCCGCCTCGCGGATGCCCTGGATTATGACCTGCTTCGCCGTCTGCGTCGCTATTCTGCCGAAGCCGCGCATATCGACCGGCACCATGACCGTCGTGCCGACCGTCGTGTCCTTCGTATACTCGGCGGCGTCCGCCTGCGATATCTCGAGCGAGGGGCTTTCGACCTCGGAAACGACCGTTTTGCGGGCGTACATGGTTATCTCGCCGCTCTCTTCGTCGACCTTTACCTCGACGTTGTCGGCGGTCGCCGCGCTCGCGTCCCTCTTGTAATACTGCCTGTACGCCGCGAGCAGCCCCTGGGATATCCTTTCGAGCATGTAGTCCTTCTTTATGCCCTTTTCCTTTTCAAGCGCCTCAAGCGCCGCGATGATCTCACTTGCCATTTTTTCGTTGCTCCTTGTTTTTATATTTATATTATTATTTCTCAAAATAGAGTTTTACGCCGCCGTGCTTGG
>JAFSVO010000063.1 GCA_017444965.1 Clostridia bacterium
ATGATAAGGATACTTTCCGCACGTTTTCCTTTAAGCCAAGTTATCGTTTGCCCCGTAAGCGTTCAGGGTAGTTCTGCCGCGGCGGAAATCGCAGAAATGCTCGATTATATAGATAAATACCGCGTTTGCGATCTTATTATCTGCGGCAGAGGCGGCGGGTCGGTCGAAGATCTTTGGGCTTTCAACGAGGAAATAACGGCAAGGGCTATTGCAAGGTGCGGTATCCCGGTAATTTCCGCCGTAGGTCACGAGCCGGACGTTACTATCGCTGACTACGTCGCCGACGTAAGAGCGTCCACGCCTTCAAACGCCGCGGAGATAGCCGTTCCCGACGCTTCCGAAACGAAAGCCATTCTCGCGTCGGCTCTTTCCGATCTGATCAACGCCGAAAAGCTTATAATTGCCGAAAAAAAGCAGGAGCTTACCTCGGTCCGCTCAAAAAAAGCGCGTTCTTCGCCTTTGAGGTTTATTTACGACAAACGGATGCTTTTATCTTTGTATGAGCAGAAACTTTCCTCGAATATGAACAAAATAGTATCCGAGAAAAAGAACTGTTTTATCAAAGCGGCGTCCACACTTGACGCGTTGAGTCCTTTAAAGCTTTTAGCGGGCGGCTACTCGGTCGTAAAGCACGGCGATTCTATAGTAAAATCGGTTGATCAGATAAAGGAAAACGATATACTGAACGTTTTTGTAAAAGACGGTAAGATAAAATGCTCGGTACTTGAAACGGAGGAAACGCAAAATGTCTTCAAGCAATAAAAAATCTTTTGAAAAATCTTTAAAAAGAATACAGGAGATCGTCGATATCCTTGAAGAAGGCGAAGCAGATCTTGAAAAAAGTCTTGCGCTTTTTGAAGAAGGCGCCGGGCTTATCAAAGAGTGCTCAAAAGAGCTGGATGACGCCGAGCAGAAGCTCTCTTTGCTTGTTAAAGGCGAAGACGGGCCCGTGTTTGAAAACTTTGATAAAGATAACTGATCATGAATATTGAAAAAACAGTGTCCGAACGGGCGACTTATATCGAAGAGTATTTGAAAGAAAAATTCCCTTCGGTCCCTTATGAACAAAAGTCTGTTAGCGACGCGATGAAATACAGCCTTTTGGCAAAAGGGAAAAGGCTGAGACCGATACTTTTTCTGGAGTTTTACCGTATATGCGGTGGAAATAACGAAAGCGCCGCGATGGATTTTGCGTGCGCTCTTGAAATGATACATACCTATTCGCTTATTCATGACGACCTGCCCTGTATGGACGATGACGATATGAGGCGCGGAATGCCGTCATGTCACGTTGCGTTCGATTATCCCACCGCCTTGCTGGCAGGCGACGCGCTTCTTAATCTTGCCTTTGAGACGATGCTCTCTGCCGACTGCGATCCGGGTTTAAAGGTCAAGGCGGCGTCTTTTATCGCTGAAATGAGCGGTATTTTCGGAATGATAGGCGGACAGACGATAGACGTTTGCGAAAACGGAATACTTAAAGATATTTCCGAACTTAAAAATATGGTTTTGCTTAAAACCGGCGCTTTGCTTAAAGCTGCGTGCTCCGGCGGCTGTATTCTTGCCGGAGCCGGCGACGATACTGTCGCCGCCGCAAAGTCTTTTGCCGCCTATTTAGGAGAAGCATTTCAGATAAGAGACGACGTTCTTGACGTAATAGGCGACGAAAGCAAGCTCGGGAAGAAAACCGGCAGCGACTCAAAGCAGTATAAAACCACTTATATGACCGAGCTCGGACTTGAAAAATGCAGAAAAGAAACAAGAATACTGACCGATAAAGCTTTATCTCTGCTAAGCGATCGCTTCGCGACGTCGCAATTTCTCCCTGAACTTACCGAGTGGCTGACCGGAAGGGAGTACTGACCCGTACTTATTCTTGTATTACGTTAACCGGTGATAGATGTGAACGATACGAACTATTTGTCAAATATCAACTCTCCTGAGGATCTTAAAAAGCTTCCTGAGGAAGCCTTACCCGCGCTTTGTGAAGAGATAAGAGCATTTTTGATAGACAACATTTCAAAGAGCGGCGGTCATCTTGCGTCAAACCTCGGAGTCGTTGAAATAACCGTCGGGCTTCATTACGTTTTTGATTCGCCGCAGGACCATATAGTCTTTGACGTCGGTCATCAGTCTTATACTCATAAGATATTGACCGGAAGAAAAGACAGATTTGATTCTTTGCGGAAAAAGAACGGCATTTCGGGTTTTATGAGGCCGGATGAAAGCGAGCACGACCCGTCAGTTACCGGTCACGCTTCCAATTCGGTGTCGCTTGCTTTGGGATTTGCAAGAGCCGACAGACTAAACGGTAAAAAAACAAAAACCGCTTGCGTGATAGGCGACGGCGCGCTTACCGGCGGGTTAGCTTACGAGGCGCTTAACGACGCGGGTCGTTCAAATCTTCCGCTTATTATTGTCGTTAACGATAACGAAATGTCAATAAGCAAAAACGTCGGCGGCTTGGCAAACTGGTTTTCTAAACTCCGCATCAAGCCGGCTTATTTTGATCTGAAGGCCGGCACTCAGGCTTTTCTCAGCCGTTTGGGGCGTTTCGGACGCTTTTTGATGAACGCCATATCCAACCCGAAAGCAAAGTTTAAAACGAGCGTATTGCCCGATAATATTTTCAGCGTTTTAGGCTTTGAGTATCTCGGCCCTGCGGACGGAAACGACGTAGGACAGGTATTATCTCTTCTTAAAGAAGCTAAACGTTTAAATAAACCCGTAGTCGTTCATTTTAAAACTCAAAAAG
>JAFSVO010000064.1 GCA_017444965.1 Clostridia bacterium
CGCCATCATAAAAAGCGCCGCGGGAACGCCCTTTCCCGACACGTCGGCTATAGATATGCACAGATGGTCGTCGTCGATAAGGAAAAAGTCGTAAAAGTCGCCGCCGACCTCTTTCGCCGGGTCCATCGCGGCGTAGATATCAAAGTCCGCCCTGTCGGGGAAGGCCGGGAAGCTGTTCGGCAGCATATCCGCCTGTATCCCCGCCGCGAGCGAAAGCTCGGTGCCTATGCGCTCTTTTTCGGCGGTTATGGCGGTTATGTTTTCTACGTAATTCTGCACCTTCTCTTCCATCGTATCTATGGAATCCGCGAGCGCGCCTATCTCGTCTTTATTCTTTATACGGTGTTTAAGCTTGGTTTCGGGCAGGGTGTTTTCCTTTGAAAAGCGTATCGCCTCTTCCGAAATGGTCTTGAGCGGGCGCAGAAGCGTACTGCCCAAAAACGTGCTTTCGCCGATTATGGCGAACAGGATAAGAACGGCGAGCGCCACGAAGATATGGGTCAGAAATCTGTTCCTTACCGCCGCCAGCACGTCCATCTGCCTCTGCACGCACAAAAGCGCCTTTACGTTTCCGTCAGAGCCTGTTAAAGGCACTATCATCGTGATATGCGGATCGCTTTCTATATACCCCTTGTCGCGCACGACGGTCTCACGGTCGGCGGTCTTGTCGTAGAGCGCGCGGTATTTCTGTTTATACTCTTCGTTCGTCGTCTCGCGGACGTAGCCTACGTCATATTCCGAAAACCTTGTGTTGTGGTCGACGGTCGAGAAGACGAAGGTAATATGCGCGTAATCGGTAAGGTCGGGGGTTATGACGTAGATGAAGGTCGCGCCCGACGAATTGCAGAGGCGGTCGAGCGCGCTCCACACGGATAAAAATTCTTCGCCCGCGCCCCCGCTTTGAAGGTAGGCGTCCGTTCTGTCGGCGTCTATGAGCTGTGCGGCGGCGGTCGCCGTCAGATAGGCGCCGTCGGAATACTGCTCTAAAAGCGCGTCGGTAAAAAGGTTATAGCCTATTGCAAGCACGACGGCGAAAAAGACGAGGAGCAAAAGCACCGTGCCGGCTATGCTCTTTACCGCGGCGTGAGAGTTTATCTTTTTAAGTAACATATCGCCGCTTACCCTATATTGAGTATATCATAAAAGCCCGTGATCTCAAATATCTCTTTTATGCTGTCGGAAATGTTCACGATCTTCATTCCGCCCTTGCCGCATAACACCTTATGCGCCGAAAGAAGCACGCGCAGGCCCGCGGAAGAGATATAATCGACCTTTTGAAAGTCGAGAGTAAGGCTGTCCGATGACGGGACGATCTCTTTTATTACCCGTTCAAGCTCGGGCGCGGTGGTGGTGTCGACGCGCCCCTCCGGCGCGAGGACCGCTTTTCCGTTTTCCGTCCTTTTGGCGATAGTAAGCATTTTCTTCCCCCTTTTTCCGCTTTATACCGGTTTGCGTTTCTTTAAATCAATTATTAAATTATTATACCACAATAAAACGCGCATTTCAATCAAAAAGTCTGTTTTGGAGTTCGCGTACAGCCGCCCTCTTCGGCGTTTTTCGCGAAAGTTTAATTTTTTTGAAAAAAACACTTGAAAAATGAAAAGCGATAATGTATAATAATTTTTGCCGCAAATGAGAGCGGTAAGCGATTTGGGCCTTTAGCTCAGTTGGTTAGAGCATCCGGCTCATAACCGGACGGTCCTGGGTTCGAGTCCCCGAAGGCCCACCATTTCGCTTTCTTTTTTTTAATATATTTACACACTTGACCTACGGAGAAGTCGCGTAGCTGGTCGAGCGCGCACGATTGGAAATCGTGTAACCGTCAAAAGCGGTTCGAGGGTTCGAATCCCTCCTTCTCCGCCATACAAAAAGAACACCCTTTTGGGTGTTCTTTTTGCGTGGCGGAG
>JAFSVO010000065.1 GCA_017444965.1 Clostridia bacterium
CGACTATCGAATATATAAAGGACCCTTCATTCGATATACTCTCTACCTTAAAAGCCCCCGACTTCCCTACCGGCGGCGAGATCGTTTTTGAAAAGGATCAGATAGACCAGATATACGAAACGGGCAAAGGCAGCGTCAGGATACGCTGCAAATGGTCTTACAACAAGAAAGAAAACATTATCGAAATAACGCAGATCCCTTATACCACGACGATCGAAGCGATAATTGACAAGGTAGCCGAGCTTATAAAGGACGGAAAGCTTAAAGATATTTCGGATATTCGCGACGAAACAGGTCTTAACGGTCTTAAGATAGCCATTGACTTAAAGCGCGGCGCCGACCCCGATAAGCTTATGAAAAAGCTTATGAAAACTACTCCTTTAATGGATACCTTCTCATGTAACTTCAATATCCTTATAAGCGGCGTCCCGAAGGTAATGGGCGTACGCGAGATACTCGACGAGTGGACCGCGTGGCGCTGTGAGTGCATAAAGCGCAAACTTTTCTACGATTTAAACAAAAAGAAAAACCGTCTTCATCTTCTTAAAGGTCTTTCAAAGATACTGCTCGATATAGATAAAGCGATAGCTATAATAAGAAACACCGAAGAGGAAGAAGAAGTCATACCCAACCTTATGATCGGCTTCGGCATAGACGAGGAGCAGGCCGAGTTCGTCGCCGAAATCAAGCTTCGCAATATCAACAAAGCGTACATTTTAAAAAGGATATCGGAAACGGACGAGCTTGAAAAAGCAATCGATGAGATCGAAAAGATACTGGCGAGCCGTCAAAAGGTGCTTGACATCATCATTTCCGAGCTTGAAGGAATAATCAAGCGCTTCCCCACGAAGAGAAAATCGGAAATCGTATATGACGTAGATGACTATTCTCCCGAAGAAGACGAGCCGGTATCCGATCATCAGGTAACCATATTCCTGACTAAAGAGGGCTACTTTAAGAAGATAACTCCCCTTTCTCTTCGTATGGGAAAGGAAGAGCACAAGCTTAAAGACGGCGACGAGATAGTAACGGTCATTGAAACGACCAATAACCGCGAGCTTATAGTATTTACGAACAAAGCTCAGGCTTATAAATGCAGGCTCAGCGATTTTGAAGACGGAAAAGCGAGCGCTTTAGGCGAATACCTGCCGCAAAAGCTTTCGATGGATGAGGGAGAAGCGCCTATAGGTATCGTTCTGCCCGAAAAAGCCGACGAAAACCTTATATTTGTTTTTGAAAACGGAAAAGTCGCGAAAGTTCCCCTTTCCGCGTACGAGACAAAATCCAACAGACGCAGGCTTACGAACGCGTACAGCGACAAATCGCCCGTATGCCGTATGTTCGCAGCAAAGCCCGACGTAGAAATTGCTATGTATTCCGGCTCACGTCTGCTTGTTATAAACACAGCCGTGCTTCAGCTTAAAACCACAAGGACGACGCAGGGCGTTTCGGTCATGTCGGTCAAAAAAGGCCGTAAGGTAGACGACGCCCGTCTGCTTTCCGAGTCGGGTATTACGAATCCTTCCGCCTACAGAAAAAGATCTCTGCCTGCGGCGGGCACCACTATAAAGCCTGAGGATATGCCCGAAAAGCAGCTTACTTTAGATTAACGCGGGAGATAAATCAAGTGAACGCATTTGAAACGGATCTGTCTAAGGGAAACGTTGGCAAACAGCTTATAAAGTTTGCTCTGCCTTTCATTATTTCAAATCTTATCCAGTCGCTTTACAGCGTTGCGGATATGATAATTGTCGGCCAGTTCGCGGGAACGCAGAGCATGTCGGGCGTTAATATCGGCTCTCAGCTTTCCCTGCTTATAACTAACCTTGTTTTCGGACTGGGCGCAGGCGCGACGGTCCTTATAGGTCAGTATCTCGGAGCGAACGACCGTAAAGCGCTGAAAGAAACGGTGGGTTCCCTTTTTACTCTTCTTATTACTCTTGCCGCCGTACTTACGTTTATAATGATAGGGTTTCGCTCGACCATTCTGAACGTCATAAAGACTCCGCTGCCCGCGTACGCCGAGGCGGAATCGTATCTTATAATCACCTCCGCGGGTACGATATTTATTTTTATGTACAACGCCCTAAGCGCGGTTTTAAGAGGTATGGGCGACAGTAAACGCCCCTTGTACTTTGTCGCTATCGCGTGTTTTACAAATATTTTCCTCGACCTGCTTTTTGTCGGTAAATTCAAGATGAAAGCTTTCGGGGCGGGACTTGCTACTGTCATTTCACAGGCAGTAAGCGTAGTTTTATGTATTAATTATTTAAGACACAACGATTTTGTATTTGACTTCGGCATAAAGTCTTTTCGGTTTCACCCCGAAAGGACTAAGATGCTGTTAAAGGTCGGCGTACCTATGTCCGTCCAGAACGTATGCACGACGCTTTCCTTCCTGTTTCTTACAGCTATGGTAAACATACTCGACCCGACCGCCGTCGCTTCCGCCGCGGTCGGCGCGGTCGGAAAGCTGAACAGCTTCGGCGTGCTGCCCGCCTTCGCCATGAGCAACGCCATATCCGCGATGAGCGCGCAGAACTTAGGCGCCGGCGAAATAAAAAGAGCCGTAAAAACAATGGAGATAGGAACGGGGATAGGATTTGCGATATCGGCGGTCGTATTCCTTATCGCAAGACTCTTCCCCGCTCAGCTGTTATCGCTTTTTGACAAGGATCCCGAGCTTATAAAAGCCGGCGTCGAATACATAAAAGCCTTCAGCTACGACTATCTGCTCGTGCCGATCTTTGCCGGCATGAACGGTCTTTTTATAGGCGCCGGACACACGACCTTTTCGCTTTTTAACGGCGTATTCAGTTCGGTAATAGGACGAGTGCCCGCGTGCTATATTTTCGGCATGTATCTTAAAATGGGCTTGTTCGGCATAGGGCTCGGCGCCCCGACGGCGACTTTACTTTCTATAATCATCGGTTTTGTATACTTCTTCTCGGGAAAATGGAAGGTAAACAAAATAGTCAGACGCGCGTAACAAAAATAATCAAAAAATC
>JAFSVO010000066.1 GCA_017444965.1 Clostridia bacterium
ACGTCTTCGTCCGAAACGCTGAGATTTTCTTCCTTCGCGACCGTTTCAAGCGCGAGCCTGACTTTAACGTTTCTTTCGGCCTGCACGGAGAATATCTTGCGAAGCGACTGCATATCCATTCCGCTCATTTTAAGATATGAATTCATATCCATACCCTGAGAGGTTATTCTGTATGAAAAATCTTCTACAAGTCTGTCCGTCTGCCTTTCGAACATAACCTCGGGAATGTCGCACTCGAAGCCTTCGATAAGCTTATCTAAAAGTTTTTCCTCAAAATCAGCGGAAGCTCTGGCGTCCTTGGAATCGTGGATACGTTTTTTAACGTCCGCTTTATAGTCCGCAAGAGTATCGAACTCGGAAACGTCCTTTGCGAACTCGTCGTCAAGCTCGGGCTTTACATTTTCTTTGACTTCTCTTACAAAGCATTTGAAAACAGCTTCCTTGCCGGCAAGCTCTTTCGCCTGATAATCCTTCGGGAAGGTGACGGTAACGTCGCAGTTATCGCCTGCCTTTTTACCGATAAGCTGCTCTTCAAAGCCGGGAATAAACATGCCGGAGCCTATCTTAAGGTCATAATTTTCAGCCTTGCCGCCGTCAAACTGCTTGCCGTCGACGTATCCGTCAAAGTCAAAGTTAATGAAATCGCCCTCTTTAACTTCTCTTTCAACAACTACCTGACGGGCGTTGCGCTCGCGAACGCGCTCGATCTCTTCTTCAACTTCCTTTTCGGTCACTTTGACCGTCGCCTTTTCCGCTTCAAGCCCCTTGTAGGCTTTGATCTTACCCTCGGGCTTAACGGTAACTATGGCTTTATAGGAAAACTCTTTGTCTTTGTTTACGTCGAGGTCGGTAACGTCAGGACGGTCGACCGGCTCAAGTCCTTTTTCCTTTATCGCTTCGTAATAGGACTCGTCGCAGCATATGTTCATTGCGTCGTCATAAAAGACGGCCGGGCCGTACATTTTTTCGATCATTTTTCTCGGCGCTTTGCCTTTTCTGAAGCCGGGAAGATTGATCTTTGACGCGTTCATGTGATAGGAACGCTCGCAAGCCTTTTCAAACTCTTCCGCGCTGACAAGGATAGAGAGTTCTACCCTGTTCTTTTCTTTCTTTTCAACTTTGAGTACTTTCACAAATACTTCCCCCTTGATTTTTATTTTTATATTTTAGTTTTTTCAAAATATTTTAAACGGTTTAAAATCGAGCGCGTCTGCGGAAACAAGCTTGTAAAAAACGCCGTCTTTTTTACCGTTAAAAGCAAGTCTTATGCTTTCACCGTGCAGATGGCCGTAATAACAGCTTTTAACGCCGTATTTTTTTAATACGGCAGTTATTTCATCAGACTCTTCCGCCGCAAAAAGCGGAGGATAATGCAAAAACGCGATTATTTCTTTTTCGGCGTCGTGCTCTCTTGCGGAGCGAAGCGAAAACTCGAGCCGCATAAGCTCTCTTCTGAAAATTTTGGCGTCGTGCGTCGCGGGATCGTCGTTATCATACATCCATCCGCGCGTCCCGCATAACATACGACCCTCATAATCGTAATAATTATTGTGCAAAAAGTCAACAGTACTAATATCGTTTTCGTAAAAAAAAGACTTCATTTTTTTGACGGTATCCCAAAAGTAATCATGATTTCCCTTAAGCAAAACCTTTTTGCCGGGAAAGCCGTCTATAAGTTTAAAATCATCAAGCGTATCCGAAAGACTCATTCCCCATGAAAAATCTCCGCACAAAACAAGCAGATCGCCTTCTTTAAGTACCGACAACCCTTCCTTTATCTTGTCCGTATAATTTTTCCATTTTCCCCCGAATACTTCCATGGAATATGCGCCGTCGGAAGAAAAGTGAGTATCGCCTAAAACGTAAAGAGACATATATCACCTTAAATCAAAAAGCGTTTTCGATATGGTTTATCGTCTTTGTATCAGTATAAACTTCAATAACGTCAAAACGCGGCATAAGAGCGCTTTCGGGATTCTGAGATATCCAGTAAAGAGCGGTCTTTTTGATTTTTCCGATCTTCGCGCCGTTTACCGCTTCGCATGCAGCGCCGAAAGAATCGTTCTTTCTTTTCTTGACTTCCACAAACGCAACGACGCCTTTGTTTTCGGCAATAATATCTATCTCGCCGAACCTGCTGAAATAATTAAGCGCGATTATTTTATACTTTTTCTTTTTTAAATAAGCGGCGGCAAGCTTTTCGCCCTCGTTACCCGATGCTTTTCCGTTCAATTAGCATCCTCTCCGATTATATTTTTTAAAAAAGACGTTCTGTGTATCTCACAAGGACCCAGTCGTTTAATTGCCTCTATATGCTCCTTTGTACCGTAACCTTTATGCTTCGCAAACCCGTATCCCGGATATTTTTCGCTCATTTCCGCCATATATCGGTCACGGCTGACTTTTGCGAGAATTGAAGCCGCGGCTATAGATGCGGATCTTGCGTCGCCGCCGACGATACACATAGACTCGGGAAAAGCGCCGGGGTCGCGATTGCCGTCAACAAGCAAAAAATCCGGCTTAACGCAAAGACCCGCTACGGCTTTACGCATAGCTTCCATCCTTGCGTTAAGAATATTAATCCTATCTATTTCCTTTTCAGAAACCGAAGCTATCGAATACGCGACCGCGCGCTCGGTTATCAAAGAAAACAGCTGCTCTCTCTTTTTTTCGGACAGCTTCTTTGAATCGTTTATTCCTTCTATAACAAAGCCAGGGTCAAGTATGACGGCGGCGGCGTAAACCGGTCCCGCAAGAGGCCCGGCTCCGGCTTCATCGGTGCCGCAAACAGCCTTATAACCGCGTTTTGCAAGCTCTGTTTCGTATGAATACATATCAGTCATAACGGCTTCTCCAACGTGATCCTTCCGAGCTTGCCGCTGCGAAATTCAGTCAAAAGCATTTTGGCGGCGCGCTCGGTATCCGGCTCGCTGCCGCGGAGCATCAGCGACCTTTTTTGAGCGATTTTACCTAATATATCGTAGTCATCTCCGTCGTCGCATGAAACGCCGTACCTGTCGTAAATAACAGAAGGATAGTCGTTTCTTAAAAGGCGAATAAAACGGCAGGCAACGTCTTCAAGGTCAAGTATATCGTCCTTGACAGTCCCGGTAAAAGCCAGCTTATAGCCCGTCTCATCATCTTCGATTTTAGGCCATAAAAGGCCGGGAGTATCCATAAAATCAAATCCGCCCTCAAGCGAATACCACTGGTTTGCTCTTGTGACGCCCGGTTTATCGGCGGCGATCGCGGATTTTTTCCCTATAAGGCGATTTATAAAAGACGATTTTCCGACGTTTGGGATACCGACTATCATCAAACGGATAACCCGACCGACCTGTCCCTTTTCATTATTCTTTGCGATAAGATCTGCGCAGCACTTAGCGGCTGCAGCCGTAAAAGCTTTGGCAAATCCGCCTTTTTCGCTGTCTGTGGCTATTACCGTATATCCTCTGTTTTTGTAATAATCAAGCCACTCAGAAGTAATGTCCGGATCTGCCTGGTCGGCGCGGTTCAAAACAAGCATACGTCTTTTTCCTGAACATATCTTATTAAGCTCGGGATTTCTCGAGCTTTTGGGGATCCTGGCGTCGGTTATTTCACAAACGGCGTCAATATTCTTAAGGTCGCGGCTCATTATACGCCGGCTTTTTTCCATATGACCGGGATACCAATTAATGCTCATTTTACCGATCCTTTACCCGCAGTCGTTTATAATATAACGTCCCGTGCTCAGGAAACTATTCCTATTGAATTAAACGGATATACTCTGAAAAAGACCTTTCCCACGACGTTTGAATAAGGCTGCGGCCCTATCATCTTCCATCTGCTGTCGGAACTGTGATTTCTGTTATCACCCATAAAGAAAACGTATCCGTCCTCTATCGTGAGCGGATAGTCAAAATCGCCCATATTGACAATCATTTCATTTATATACGGTTCGTCAAGGATTTCTCCGTTGACCGTTACCGTACCGGTGGCTCTGTCAATATCCAAAACGTCGCCTCCGACGGCGATTATCCTCTTAACAAGAGGCGCGCCGTCGTCATACTCAGGCGCTATTACGACTACTATATCGCCGCGTTTAGGTTCATTATAACCAACAACGCGCATAATGACTCTGTCTTTCCCGTGAAGAGTGGGATACATAGAGCTGCCTACGACCCCGGAGATACGGAAGAAAAACACGTTTATAATAACTAAAACGATAAGCGAAACGACAAGCGCCTGCGCCCAAAAGAAAAGCTCGACCGCAAGTTTTGACGGCGCCGGATTTTTGTTTGCTTCCGCCATTTAAAACCTCTTCTCCTTTCAAAAACAAGAGGGACGTTTGACCGTCCCTCAATTTGTTTTCCTTAAATATCTTCCTTGACTTTGGCGGCCTTACCAACCCTGTCACGGAGATAATAA
>JAFSVO010000067.1 GCA_017444965.1 Clostridia bacterium
ACGACCCAGGTCACCCCCATACCTGCGTCGGTGAAATAGTAAAAACGCGCGACGGAAAGAATTATTATAACGACGACAGCGGTTACTGGCGTATGTACGTTTATTTTTCTCACGCTTATTCTATGGACATTGCCGAAAGCCCCGAGATCTTTTATACGGCGGGCACAAGCTTCGGCAGGTTTATTATGGATATGAGCGACCTTCCCGTCGACAGCCTTGATTATACGATAAAGAATTTCCATAATACGTACAGTCGTTATCTTGATCTTGAAAAAGCTATTGAATCGGACGTAGTTGACAGAGCCAAGCTGGTTACGGAAGAAATTGAATTCGTCAGAAAAAGAAAAGATTCGTTTGATCTGATAAATAACGCGTTGACCACGGGCAGGATCCCCGCGAGAATAACTCACAACGACACAAATCTGAATAATATTCTTTTTGACAAGGATACGAAAGAGGTCGTCGGTATTATCGATCTTGATACGACTATGCCTTCTTCCCTTCTTTATGATTTCGGCGACAGTTTAAGGATCGGTTCAAACACGGCTTGCGACGATGAAAGAGATCTTTCGCGCGTAAGATGCGACTTAGGGTTTTACGGCGCGTTCGCGAAAGGGTTTATAGAGGAAGTTTATCCCATTATAACTCCCGCCGAGATAGAGTTGCTCCCCTACGCGCCCGTTATTATTACTATGGAAGACGGCATCCGCTTTTTGGCGGATTATATAAACGGCGACGTATATTACACAATAAGCCGCGCGAACCATAACTTTGACAGAGCCAGATGTATGTTTGCTCTTGCCGCTGATATGGAAAAGAAGATGAGCAGTATTAAAGCCTTGTTAAACGGAGTGATTTCCGAGATCAAGGATAATAAATAACGGAAGGTGACTTTATTGAGATCTATTATATTGGCTGCCGGTAAAGGCACAAGGCTTCATTCCGCAGAGCACAATATCCCTAAAGTTATGCATACCGCCTGCGGAAGACCACTTTTGGAGATAGCTTTGGAGCTGGTCGATTTTATTGATAAAAAGGATACTTACATAGTAGTCGGCTATAAAAAGGAAGATATAATCTCTTATTTCGGCAACGAGTATAATTATATCGAACAAAAGGAACAAAAAGGCACGGGACATGCCGTCGCCGTTACCGCCGATCATTTTAAGGGATATAAAGGCAACGTTCTGGTCACTTACGGCGATATGCCTCTTTACAGAAAAGAATCGCTCAAAAAGCTTTGTGAAACACACGAAAAAACCGGCGCAGACTGCACTGTCATGACCGCCGTAAACCCCGGGCTTCCCTCTTACGGCAGGATCACCCGCGATAAAAGCGGAGCGTTTGCCGGCATAATCGAGGCGAAAGACTGCACGCCGGAGCAGTTAAAGATCACCGAGCTCAATTCGGGCGTTGCCGTTTTTAAAAGCGAAACCCTTTTCAAAGTTCTTCCGCTTCTTAAAAACAACAACAAGCAAAGCGAATACTATCTGACCGACGTGCCTGCCATTATGATGGCAAACGGTTATAAAGTTGATCTGCTCCCGATCGACGACGGCGACGAGATAAGAGGCGTCAACACCCCCGAAGAGCTTTTGACGGTCGAGGAGATACTGAATAAAAGATAATTTGATTTTGATTTATAAACGGTAATGAATACGGGATAAAGCGTATCGCTTTATCCCGTATTTGAGTTTAAGAAAACTTTTACATCATGCTGAACAGATCCAGCTGATTTGTTTTAGGCATAGAGCTCATCGCGCCGCACTCGAAAAGAGCTTCAATTACAGCTTTAGAGACCTTGTCGCATCTTTGGATAACGTCGTCTCCCGAAATGAATTCTCCGTTTTGGCGCTCGTCGCAAATACTTTGTGCCGCGGTCTCGCCTAACCCGGGCAAAGATGTGAACGGCAAACGCAGGGCGTTATCTTCCTTCTTGAAGGTTTTGACCTCTGATTTATATATATCGATCGGAAGGAAGGTAAACCCTCTTTTATAGAACTCATGGCATATTTCAAGCGTCGTAAGAATATCGTCCTCAAGCGCAGATCGTGATGGTTTGGCTTTTAACTCACGGTACTTTGCGCAAACCGTTTTGTCGCCGTCCGCCATATAAGTCGCGTCAAATCCGTTCGATCTTATCGTAAAGAAAGCGC
>JAFSVO010000068.1 GCA_017444965.1 Clostridia bacterium
TACAGGCAGCCTTTGAAGCTTTCCGTAAAGCTCGTTTCTCATTTTAAAGAGAGTTTTCTGAGAAACGTTGAGCATAAGCCTTTGCTGAAGCCATTGAGAGAGAATAGACACCGCGTATATGACCGCCATAAAAGCAAGCCCGCCGAACAGCGCGCCGAGACGCGCCGGTACCGTGGTCTGATCGGGGTCGAAATAAATGAACCTGTTGATTATCGGCCGCAGAGCGTAAGACGCCGCAAGCGTTGAAAGCGTGTTAAGCACGGCGAAGAATACCGCTATATAAAGAGTAAATCTTTGACCTGACAAGTACCTTAAAAGCCGCGCGACAGTTTTTTTAAGATCTTTCGGTTTACCCTTTGCCGCCATTGCCGTACCGCGCCCGGGATGGTTTGTCATAAGCGGCTTCTTTGCGGGATCGCCTGAAAGCCCGCCGTATTTTATATCGAGGCGTTTCTTTCTCGCTTCATCCATTTGCGTTCGCCTCCCCCGGGTCGTTCTGAGACCAGTATATTTCGCTGTAAGCAAGGCAGGTTTTCATAAGCTCGTCATGCCTGCCGCACCCGACTACCGCGCCTTTGTCAAGCACTATTATTTTATCTGCGTCTTTGACCGAGTTTATCCTCTGCGAAATAATAAGCTTTGTAACGTGCGGCATTGTCTCGCGGAACGATTTTCTTATCGCGGCGTCGGTCGCTGTGTCGACGGCGCTGGTCGAGTCGTCCAAAATAAGTATCTTGGGCTTTTTTAAAAGCGCCCTTGCAATACAAAGTCTTTGTTTTTGACCGCCGGACAGATTTACGCCGCCCTGTCCGAGTTCGGTTTTATAACCGTCTTTAAAAGTCGTGATAAATCCGTCTGCCTGAGCCGTTTTTGCCGCAGCTCTCAGCTCTTCGTCGCTCGCGTTCTCGTTTCCCCAGCGAAGGTTCTCTTCAATAGTTCCGGAAAACAGAGTATTCTTCTGCAAAACGACCGAAACGCTTTCGCGAAGCTCAAATAAAGGCAGTTTTCTGACGTCCGTTCCGTCGACGAGCACCTGCCCGGAATCTGCGTCATAAAGCCGCGGGATCAATGATACGAGCGTCGTTTTACCGCTTCCCGTTGACCCTATTATCCCGACAAGCTCGCCCGACTCTATTTTGATATTCACGTTGTCTAAAACGTTTTCCGCATTGTTTTTAAAGTATTTGAAAGATACGTTTTTAAACTCTATGCTTCCTCCGGTCACTTTTTTATCCTTTAAGGCGTCTTCGTCGCTTATATCCGGAACGGCTTCAAGCACCTCGGTTATTCTCTTATCGGAAGCTCCTGCGCGAACGCCGACAAGTATTATCATAGCGAGAAAGTTAAGGCTCATAAGCACCTGGGTAAGATACGTAATAAAAGCCGTAAGAGTGCCTATCTCCATCGTGCCTACCATGATCTGCTTTCCGGCAAACCACACGACGGCAAGCGTAGTCGCGTTTACCGTAAAGGCGGACACCGGCATAAGAAGCATCATTATCTTTATCGCGGAAATGCTCTTTTCAACAAGTTTTGCATTTACCGCGCCGAATTTTCCAATCTCGTGCTCTTCCCTTACAAACGACTTTATGACTCTTTCGTTTGTGACCGTTTCTTTTATATTGGTGTTAA
>JAFSVO010000069.1 GCA_017444965.1 Clostridia bacterium
ATCTCACGGCGAAAGAAAAAAAACAAAGCGCTTGAAGCCCGCCTTTAAAACGCTTAAATAAGGCCTTACGGCAAACCCTCGGCAGATCTGCGGGTTTTTCGCGGATCCGACGTTTTTTTATCTTTCTCAAACTTTGAGCAAGCTTTCATATTTTCCTTTTTTCCGCAAATACTAACGGTAACCAAAAAAGACAAAAGGAGAATAAATATATGAAAGCAACGGGAATCGTACGAAGGATAGACGACCTCGGCCGCGTCGTGATACCGAAGGAGATACGCCGCACGATGAGGATACGCGAGGGCGAGCCCTTAGAGATATTCACCGAGGGCGGCGGGAGCGTCGTTTTTAAAAAATATTCGCCCGCGGGCGAGATGTTCGCGACGGCTTCAAACCTGTGCGAGTCGGTCTTCCGCACCTGCAGCAGACCTATGATAGTCTGCGACAGGGACACGGTCATAGCCGGCTCGGGCAGCTTTAAAAAAGAGCTTGAAAACAAGCCGCTTTCAAAAGAGCTTGAAAGCGCTATGGAGTCGCGCCAGATAAAGCAGAGCGCCGAGGGACTCGCGGTCTCTCCCGCCGTGCCGGCGGCGTCCGCCGCGGTGGTCGCGCCGGTCATCGCCGAGGGCGACCTTTGCGGGTGCATAGCCTTTCTTAAAAACGATACGCCGGTAAGCGAGCTCGACGTGCGCATGGCGCAGGCCTCGGCCCTCTTTTTCTCAAGACAGATGGAGGGGTAAAGGCGAGCTCATTTCGCGGAAAACCAAAGGGTGTAAGGCGACGCTTTACGCCTTTTTTATTTGCGGGGATAGAAAATGCGCGATTTCTATACTTATTATATCTCGATTATATAAAATAGTGCTTTAAATAAGGAAAACTCCGTGGTAAAATAAAAACGTGGGAGCGTGCGGCGCTGTGCGCCGGTCGATATATATCCGCTTTCGCGGATATTCGATATACGTAAACGTTCGAGATACGGGCTTCGCCCGTTCGAGATATTTCGCTGCGCGAAATAAGAATAAAAGGAGTGGTCTTTTATGAAATGGGGAGATCTGCGCGAGGAAGAATTTTACGACGCGGTAAAAGAATGCGGTCGGCTTTGCGTCGTGCCCGTCGGCTGCATGGAGATGCACGGTCAGCATCTGCCCGTCGGCACCGACTGGATGAAGGTCTACGAGGCTTTAGGCGAGGCGGCGAAAATTGAGCCGGTCATGGAGTTCCCGCCCTTCAGGTTCGGCGACGTGCAGGGGCTGGTCACCAAAAAGGGCGCCATTCGCCTTACCGTTCAGCTCGAGCAGGAGCTTTTGACTCAGCTCTGCTCGGAGATCGCGCGCAACGGCTTTAAAAAGATAATGCTTTTAAACAGCCACGGCGGCAACAAGTTTATGCTCGCCAATTTCGTGCGAAGCGTTTCCTACACGCAAAAAGACTACGTCGTTATGACCCATACGATAGGCGAAAGCCTTATTTATCCCCAGAATATAAAAAAGATTCTCGAAGAGAAGGGGCGCGACGCGCTTCCCGAGCTTACCGACGAAGACCTTAAGACGGTCGATAAGTTCATAGAAGACGAAACGCCGTTCGGCCACGCCGATTTCGCCGAAACGGCGGTGATGCTCGGCTTCCGCCCCGACCTCGTGCGGCTTGACCGCGCAAGCGCCGTCAGCGGCGAATGCACCCACAAGGCCGACCGCTTTAAACCCTACGACGCATCTCAGCGCCTGTGGGGCGTGAACTTCCCCAACAGCTATATGGGCAGCGTGCCCGAGGGGCTCTGCAACGAGCGGTTCGCCAAGCTCGGCAGACGCCTGCTTATCGAGCATATAGTCGAAATGATAAAGGTGCTCAAATATGACGAAAATATGCTCCGCTGGCTCGCCGAGTCCAACGCCAGACGCGGGAAGTATTGATAAGGCAGTCTTAAGACTGCGTGAATTGAAAATCGAAGATTTTCATGAATTGCGGGTTTTCACCCGCGTGAATTGAAAGCCCGCGGCTTTCATGAATTGCAAAACCGCGTTTTGCGTTAAGGTATGCGGCGAAGCCGCATTTATCAATAAACGCGCCCACTGAAGCGAAGCGGAGGACGGGGCTTCTGCCCCGCGCCGCGAG
>JAFSVO010000070.1 GCA_017444965.1 Clostridia bacterium
ATAACGTCGTTTACGCACATGGCGACGCAGTCTATACCGACCGTGTCGTGTTTACCCTGCAAAAACGCTATTTTCAGCTTGGTGCCGACGCCGTCGGTGCCCGAAACGAGGACCGGGCGGCGCATTCCCCCGGGCAGCTCGAAAAGCCCGCCGAAAGAGCCTATCCCGCCGAGCACCCCCGGCGTTACCGTCTTTTTGACGTGCTCGCGCATAAGCTCGACCGCGCGGTAGCCCGCGGTCACGTCCACGCCCGCGGCGCGGTACGCGTCTGACTTAGATATCATTTATATCATTCCTTTCCGTTCCAGCAGTAGGTGCAAAGCTCGCAGGGGTCGATGCCTATCGCCTTAATAACGCCCTCGAGCGACTGGAATTCCAATGACGTGAACTTGAACTTTTCGGCGATGGCGCGGCGCAGATTTTTGCCGCGCTCGGTCTTGCCGTCGCTGTACTCTTCTATGTGCTCGAACCCCTCTTCCCCCTCAAGCTCCATTATGACGCGGCGGGCAAGCAGGTCCATATCGCTCGTCGAGCGGGAGAAATTTAAGTACTTGCAGCCGTACATGATAGGCGGGCATGCTGAGCGCATGTGAACTTCTTTAGCGCCGTGCTCGTATAAAAATTCGACCGTTTCGCGCAATTGCGTGCCGCGGACTATCGAATCGTCGACGAACAAAAGCTTTTTGCCGTCGATAAGCTCTACGACCGGTACCTGCTTTTTCTGAGCGACGCGGTTACGCACGTTCTGATCCTGCGGCATAAAGCTTCTCGACCACGTCGGCGTGTATTTTATGAAGGCGCGGGCAAACGGCTTGTGGCTTTCGTTCGCGTAGCCGATGGCGTGGGGCGTGCCCGAATCGGGAACGCCGCCGACGTAGTCTATGTCCTGCGCCGACCCCGCCTCGCGGTCGTTCTGCGCCATTATCGCGCCGTTTTCATACCGCATTACCTCGACGTTTTTGCCCTCGTAGACCGAGGTCGGGTAGCCGTAATAGCTCCAGAGGAAGGAGCAGATGCGTTTCTTTTTAAGGGCGGGCGACAGCGTTTCTACGCCGTCGGGCGTGATGGACACTATCTCGCCGGGCCCGAGCTCGCGGAAGTCTTCAAACCCCTGCTTTAAATAGGCGAAGTTTTCAAAGGATACGGCGTAGCCGTCCTCCCTTTTGCCGATAAGCACGGGAAGGCGCCCTAACCTGTCGCGCGCGGCGATAAGCGAGCCGTCGTCCTTTAAAATGAGAATTGACGCCGTGCCCTCGATGCTCTCCTGCGCGAACCTTATGCCGTCCGTCAGATTATCCTTTTCGAAAATGAGCGCCGCCAAAAGCTCGGTCTCGTTTACCTTGCCGCCCGTCATGGCGTCGAAGTGACTGCCGCAGAGGGAAAGGTAATTTTTGATAAGGTCGTCGGCGTTATTGATAACGCCTATCGTGCATATGGCGTAAACGCCGAGGCGCGAGCGCAGAAGAAGCGGCTGGGGGTCCCAGTCGCTTATGCAGCCGATGGCGGCTGTGCCGTGCATTTTTTCGCAGATGTTCTCAAACTTGGTGCGGAAGGGAGCGTTTTCAATATTGTGTATCTGGCGCTGAAGCCCTATCGCGGGGTCGTACGCCGCAAGTCCGCCGCGGCGCGTGCCGAGGTGAGAATGGTAGTCGGTGCCGAAAAATACGTCCGGCAGGCACTCGTTTTTTGATGTGATCCCGAAAAATCCGCCCATAATTTTATATCCTTTCCTCTTTAGTAAAAAATACTATACAAATGAATTGAAAAC
>JAFSVO010000071.1 GCA_017444965.1 Clostridia bacterium
CCGCATCTATCAATAAATGCGCCCTGCGGGCGCATACCGAAACGAACGGCAAAGCCGTTCAATTCATGCATACAAAGTATGCAATTCATGACGAAGTCAATTCATGAAAACGCAAAGCGTTTTCAATTCATTATTTTAGAATATGCAAGTCAGCTTTTGAAAGGAAAGTATTTTTATGTGGTTTTTATACGCGCTGATATGCCTTTTGGGCTGGGGCTTCGCAGACCTTTTCTATAAAAAGGGCGCCGACGAGAGCGACAGGTATTCCCACCTTAAAACGGCGGTATGGGTCGGGCTCGTCATGGGCGTCTGCGCGTGCGTCTTCCTTCCCTTTTCCGAGACGGGCTTTTCGTTAAGTTCGCTTATATCAAACGCCGTAAAATACTCGCCCGCCTCGCTCAGCTACATAATCTCGATGGTGATAGGATACGCCGGACTGCGCTATTTAGAGCTTTCGATAGTCTCGCCCGTGCAGAACGCCTCGGGCGCGCTTTCCGCCGTATGTATGATAATTTACTTTACCGCCGCGGGAAAAATGACGGGGATAGCCGACGAGTACTCGGCGCTTGAGCTTTGCGGCACGGGGATAATAGTCGCCGGCATGATAGCTTTAGCTTTCGTCGAGCAGCGCCTCTCACTTTCGGAGCGAACCCTTCCCGCGGCAGAGCGCAAGTACCGTTTCGGCGCGCTGGCGCTTATTTTCCCCATTCTTTACTGCGTTTTCGACACTATCGGCACCGCCGCCGACGGCGTTATCTTAGACGAAGAGGTCGGGCTCGGGCTGGGCGAGATCGACGTGCTTATCCTTTACGGGCTTACCTTCCTGCTCGCGGGCGCCGGCGCGTGGCTTTATATGCTTATAAAAACGAAAAAGCCCTATTGCCCCTTCGCCAAAAGCGAAAAGAGCAAGGGCTTCGCCGCGCTGTGCGAAGAGTTCGGGCAGGTCTTCTACGTTTACGCCATGGCGTCGCGCCCCCTCGTCGCCGCGCCGATGGTCGCCTCTTACTGCATAGTTTCGGTGCTTCTGTCGCGGGTCATACTTAAGGAAAAGCTCAAGGCCTCTCAGTACGCCTGCGTTTTCGCCGTCATCGCCGGAATAGTCATGCTCGGCGTGGCGGAAGGGATAGCCGAAGCGTGAACGTATCGCTCACGCGATACTTGTTAAACCGGCGCTTGCGTTTGCAAGCGCCTTTTTAAATGATGTTTTTGCTTTGCAAAAGTGATGTTCGCTTCGCGAATGATGTAGAAAGCCGTCGCTTTCAATGATGTTTTCGCTTACGCGAAAATTAAGGTATGCGGCTTTGCCGCATCTATTGATAAATGCGCCCGCGGCGCATACCTAATGCCGGGCGAAGCCTTGCGCATCACTGTGAACGCAGTTCACAACGTCACTGCCGCAGGCAACATCACTTTTCGGCGCAGCCGAAATACATCACTTAAAAAGGCGCGGAAGAATTGCTTCCGCGCCGATTTTTATTCCTGTTTTTCGTCCCGGGCTTTCGCTTTCGCCTTTTCATACGCCCCGCGCGCGCCTTTGACCGACAGTATCGCGTAACGTAAAACGTATTTCCAAAAGACGTATATCCCGCCGAAAAGCGCCGCGAAGGCGATCAAAAGACCGGTCGGGTTATCTTTCGCCACGAAAAAACACACGGCGGCGGGCAGCGACAGTCCGACGCCCAAGGCGACCGAAAAGACGGCGGCGAGAATAAACTCAATAACGTAAGCGCGTTTTCTTTCGCGTACGTACTCGAGCGTTACCTTATCGGGAGGATCGGGAAACGGCGAAGAAAGGTCCGCGGGAACGCCCGGCTCGCCGCGTCCCGGCCCGCCCGGAAACGCCTTGCCGCCCGAGCCGCCGCCTTTGCGCGTAAACTCCTGAAAGGCGATAAAGTCTTCTATATCGTCGAAAACGTCGATCTTCCCGTCAAGGTTAAAGTCCATGCGTCCGCCAAACGGGCTTTTGCCTGCCATCCGTTTCACCTCCCCGCGTGTTTATCATATCACAAAATCCCGCGCCCGACAAGCGCTTTTCTCCCCCGTTTAATAAATGCGGCGAAGCCGCATACCTTAACGTTTTGCGAAGCAAAACATTTCACGCAGAGCGAAGTTCTGTATTTCACGCGCGAAGCGTATTTCACGCGGCGCGAAAGCCGAAAGCCACCTCATCCGTCTGCGCCTAACGGCACAGCCACCTTCCCCTCAAGGGGAAGGCATAGCGCCGTATTTCACTTAAAAAAGAACCGTTCTCACGGCTCTTTTTTAACGTCAGAACTTCGCTCTGTCCGCCCAAAGGCCCAACGCGGGGTTGCTTATGTAATATATCTCTTCGCCGCCGACGGTATTATATCCGTCGCGAAGCTTTCCCGGGTCGTACTTTTTCACCGCCTCAGCGTAATGCAAATACCCGAAGCAGGCGCCCTCGACCTCTTCCTTTGAAAGGCGCGCCGTACAGTAGGTTATCTTAAATCTCCCGTCCGACGAGCCGTGTATAAGGTGCGCCGCCGCCGACATATTCTTTTTAAGGTCTTCCCGCGTTTTGCAAAGCGAAATTACCTTTTCCCTGCCGCAGTAGCCGTATTTGCGGATAAGCCCGTCTATTTCGGGGTCTTCGCCGAATTTATCGACGCCGGGCGCGAGAATTATAAGCTCGCCGCCGTCGGCTATCGCCATCCTCGTGCGGTATATCGCCTTGTTGCCGAGCCACGTCGACTTAAATTCGCTTTCGTCAAGGTTCACCACGACCTTTTTAAAGGGCTCGTCGACGAAGGTCAGGTTCTTTTCCTGCGCGAGCTTGACCGCCCTTTCAAAGCCCTCTCTGCCGCCGCCGATAAAAAGCCCGTGTATTTTCGGTTTCCCGCCGGGCGCCGTCGTGACGGTCAGCACGTATTCCAAGGGCAGGTCCTTTAAAAACCGCTCCTGCGCGTAGTCGAACACCCGGCGCACGGGGCTTTTATCTTTTCCCATCAGCCGTTCCATGCCGTAAAAGGCGCCTAAAATATGCGAGGCGTTTATCATACGGCTGCCGCCGCAGCCGACGAAGACGTTTTTCGAGTAGTTCGCCATGCCGACGACCTCGTGCGGCACGACCTGCCCTACGGAAATCATAAGGTCGTATTCGCCCGAAATAAGCCTGCGGTTTACCTCCACCGGCACCGGCTCGTCCATGACGCCTTCGGACACGTCTCGCACGAAGGACGCCGGCACCTCGCCTATTTTCACGACGTCGCGCCGCCAGTTGTGGACAAGTATCCGCTCAAACGGAACGCCGGGGAACATTATCCCGCACTCCTCCCGCGTCATCGGCACGTGCGAGCCTAAAGCGGGCAAAAGCTCGACGAAAGCGCCCTTTTCGGTCAGTATCTTGTAATACACGCTTGATATTATCCCCGCGCACGAGTGAAAGCGGGTGAAATCGGGCGGTATCAAAAGGGCTTTTTTCACGCCCTCGACGTCTGAGAGCGACTCGCGTAAAACGCCCTCGAGCTCTTCAAAATCGACGCCGGTATCAATAAATATCTTTTTCATGCGTTATAGGTATTCGCCGTCGTGGCGCCGCCCTCGCCCGTCCAGTCGGTATGGAAGAATTCGCCGCGCGGCCTGTCCGCGCGCTCGTAGGTGTGCGCGCCGAAGTAATCCCTCTGCGCCTGCAGGAGGTTCGCGGGCAGGCGGTCGCATTTATACCCGTCGAAGTAGGAAAGCGCCGCGCTCATCGCCGGGGCGGGCACGCCGTTTAACGCCGCCTGCGCGACGACGTTCCGCCACGGGCTTTCGCAGCCCTCTACCGTCTTTTTGAAGAAGGGGTCTAAAAGAAGGTTAGAAAGCCCGGGGTCTTTGTCGTATGCTTCCTTTATTTTTCCCAAAAAGACGCTTCTTATGATACAGCCGCCGCGCCACATTAAAGCTATGCCGCCGTAATTTAAGTTCCAGCCGTAGGTCTTCGCCGCCGTGCGCATAAGGGTATACCCCTGCGCGTAAGAGATTATTTTCGACGCGTAAAGGGCGCGGCGTATATCCTCGATAAACGCTTTTTTATCCCCCTTAAAAAGGACGGGCGTTTTCGCGAACTGCTTCGACGCCAAAACGCGCTCTTCCTTCATCGCAGAAAGGGATCTTGCGAAGACCGCCTCGCCTATAAGCGTTAAGGGCACGCCCTCGTCAAGCGCCGCCTGGGTCGTCCATTTGCCCGTCCCCTTCTGACCCGCCGTGTCGAGTATTTTGTCGACTATCGGCGCGCCGTCGGCGTCTTTATACGCGAGTATGTCGCGCGTTATCTCGATAAGATAGCTTCCAAGCTCGCCCTTGTTCCATTCGGCGAAGACTTCATGCATCTCAAAAGCGCTCATGCCCAAAAGGTTTTTCATCAGCTGATACGCTTCGCAGATAAGCTGCATATCGCCGTACTCTATGCCGTTATGCACCATCTTTACAAAGTGCCCGGCGCCGTTTTCGCCGACCCAGTCACAGCAGGGCGAGCCGTCCTCGACCTTTGCGCAAATGCTCGTGAATATGGTTTTTACGAGCTCCCACGCGGCGGGGCTGCCGCCCGGCATCATCGAGGGGCCCTTTAACGCGCCCTCTTCGCCGCCCGATACGCCCGTGCCTATATAAAGCTTCCCGCGCGACTCGACGTACGCCGTCCTGCGCGCCGTGTCGGGAAAGTGCGAGTTGCCGCCGTCAATTATCACGTCGCCGTCGGAGAGAAGCGGCAGAAGCTTTTCTATCATATCGTCGACCGCCTGCCCCGCCTTGACCATCATCATGACCTTACGCGGGCTCTTAAGCGAAGACACGAGCTCTTCAAGAGAATACGTCCCTATGATATTTTTCCCCGCGGCTCTGCCCTTTATAAAGTTCGTCACCTTTTCCGCCGTTCTGTTGAATACGGCGACGGTAAAGCCCTTCGACTCCATATTCATAACGAGGTTTTCGCCCATTACGGCGAGGCCTATTAAACCTATATCGGCTTTTTTCATACTTTCACCTTACCTTTTCACTCTCGCGTTGCCCTTGTAAACGCTCCAAACCTGCTCTTCGTCGGCGGGCGAGGCGTAATCGTCGAGCATGGTTACGGCAAGCGCGCCCGTCGCCCAGCCGAACTGCGCCCATTTCGCGGGCTCCCAGCCCTTGAGTATGCCGTATAAAAGCCCGCCTACGAACCCGTCGCCGCCGCCTATGCGGTCAAGCACGGGTATCTCGCGCGGGGGCTCTATATACCATTCGCCGTCCGCGAGCATCAGGGCGCCCCAGAAGTGCGAGTTTGCCGACGCGACCTCGCGCAGAGTCGTCGCGAAAACGGAGGCGTTCTTATACTCTTCGCGCGCCCGCTCTATCATAGCTTTAAAGCTGTCGGTCTTTGAAGCAAGGTCCTTCCCGCCCGCCTCGGGCCCCTTTATGCCGAGCGCGAGCTGAAAATCCTCTTCATTTCCGATAAGCGCGTCGGCTTTCGACGCTATCTCCGAAAATACGGCGCGCAGTTCTTTTTCGCGCCCCTCCCAGAATGAGGCGCGGTAATTTAAGTCAAAGGAAACGAGCGTGCCCGTCTCTTTCGCCTTTTTGGCAAGCTCGAGGCACAGGCGCGACGTTTCGGGCGAAAGCGCGGCGAAAAGCCCCGACATATGAAGGACGGCGACGCCCTCTTTTTCAAAAATGCGCTCTAAGTCAAAGTCGGCGGCTTTAAGCGTCCGCCCTACCTCGCCCGCCCTGTCGTTATGAACGCGCGGGCCGCGGAAGCCGTAGCCGCTGTCGGCAATATTGAACTGGTGGCGGTAGCCCCACGGGCCGCCCTGCGGCACCTCGGGCCCCTCGAACTCTATATTTCTGAACCGAAGCTCTCTTTTTATAAAATCGGCTATCGGGCTGCCCGCGACAAACGCGGTCAGCGCCTTTGTTTTAAGACCGAGTGACGCCGCAATATTCAAAACGTTGCTTTCGGCGCTTGTCGCCTGAAGGCGGAAATCGCGGCTGATATTCACCGGCTGACGGTATGCCGGCGTTATGCGCACGCCCATGCTCGTAGGCACGACTATCGCGTATTTCGCGTTCTCTTTAAGCTTCATTTTTGTACCTCCGTAGGATCTTTTTCCCGTTTGATTTGATTTTAAAGCAATAAAAGCCGATAGTCCATTGTTTTTTTATTGAAAATATATTGCTTTTATAGTATAATAATGGCAGTCTACGACTGCGTGAATTGAAAAGTCTTTGACTTTTCATGAATTGCGGACGGGCGTCCGCATACCTTAATCAAGGCGAAGCCTTGTATGTAATCAAGCCGCAGGCATGCATGTAATCAGCCCGAAGGGCTGTATGTGATCAACGCAGGGCGTTGTATGTTATCAAGCCGACTGATAAGCACAAATTCACGCGCGCGGCGCGTAATGCCATACACGGTGTTACCGTGATCACATACGCGGCAGTTTGCCGCAATTACATTCACGCGCTGCGCGCGTGATCACATTCCAAGCCTCCGTTCCGTCGGCTTGGATCTAACCGCAGGTCAATTCATTCCCCGGGGGTGTGCTTTTTGAACATTTACGATATTTCCAAAGAAGCGGGCGTGTCTATCGCCACCGTTTCGCGCGTGCTGAACGGCAGCGGAAAGGTCAGCGCCAAGACGCGCGACAGAGTTTTACGCGTCATACGCGAAAACAACTATACCCCGAACGCCTTCGCGCGCGGGCTGGGGCTCGGCACCATGCGCACGGTCGGCATACTCTGCTCCGACGTGTCCGACCTTTATCTTTCCGAGGCGGTCTATCACATAGAGCGCACCCTGCGCGCCTATGAGTACGACTCGCTTTTGTGCTGCACCGGCTTCGAGCTTTCCGCAAAAAAGAAATACTTAAAGCTTCTTTTGTCGAAAAACGTCGACGCCGTCATATTCATCGGCTCTCAATACGTCGAAGAGGACCCCGCCGACAACGATTATATTAAGGAAGCCGCCGAAACGGTGCCCGTTTTCATAATGAACGGCTACATCGACGCCAAAAACGTATACTGCGCCCTGTGCGACGAATACAAGGCGACCTTCGACCTTACCGAAAAGCTTATAGGCTCCGGCGTGCGCGAGCCGGTCTTTCTTTACAGAGTCAATTCCGAAAGCACGCGGGTCAAGATACGCGGCATAAAGGACGCGTGCGCGAAAGCCGGTATAAACTTCGGCGAAGAGCGGGTAACAGTCTGCCCCAAGGGGGTCTACCCGTGCGCCGAGGCGCTTGAGGAGTTATCCGAAACGCTGTCCTTCGACTGCGCCCTGTGCGCCGACGACCTTATCGCCGTAAGCGTTTTAAAATACGCCGCGGCGAAGGGTCTGCGCGTCCCGCGCGACGTGCGCGTCTGCGGCTATAACGACTCTATCCTCGCCTTTTCGACGTCGCCCGAGCTTACGAGCGTAGACAACAAGATGTTCGCCCTCTGCCGCCTTACCGCCGACAACGTGATAAACAAGCTCTCGGGCGAGAATATCTCGCCGAAAACCGTCGTCTCGGCGGATATTATCGAGCGGCAGAGCACGTAAGGCGCCGCGGCGCGGCGCGCGGCGCAGTGAAATCTTTTGCCGAAAGGCAAAAGGTGAAATACCGACTCCGTCGGCGTGAAATACTGACTTCGTCAGCGTGAAATACGCCCTTCGGGCGCGTTAAGGTATGCGGCGAAGCCGCATTTATTGATAAGCGCGCAATTTCGAATTCCGATTTTCCTTCGTCCCCCGTTCTTATTCCGCGTTTTGTAAAACGCGGAATATATCGAATGGGCAAAGCCCATATATCGAACGGCGCTTGCGCCGTA
>JAFSVO010000072.1 GCA_017444965.1 Clostridia bacterium
CGTAAGCTAAGCTGTTTAAGTCGTTTATATAGGTCTTTAAGTGGGATACGAGCTTTTTTACCGTGCGCGTAAGTATGCCGACCTCGTCGTCCATATCGTAATCTATCTGTATATCGTAATTTCCCGCGTTGACCTGCTCGGCGACCACGGTAAGCTCACGCAGGGGCTTGGTTATATGCCCCGCGAGGCGCATCATAAGTACCGTAAATACGATTATCAAAAGGAGCGATACGATAACTATTTCTATTATAAGCCGGTGCCAGTAGCCGTTTATCTCGCTCATCGGCACGGTCACGTTAAGGCGCATGCCGTTGCTTAAGGGCTTCCACACCGCCTGCTTTTTGACGCCCTCGTAGGTGTAGCGCACATAAGAGTCCTCGCTTAAAAGTCCCTCGGGCACCTTCGGCTTGTTGGGGCCGCTTAAATTCGCGACGAATATGCGCGGATGATAGATTATATCGCCCTCGTCGTCGTTTATAAAGGCGTAGCCGTTTTCATAAAGCTCAATATTGTCGACCGTTTCGGCTATAGTGCCGTAGTCTATCTCTATGCCTATTACGCCGACGAAGGTATCGTCTTTATAGACCGGCACGTTATATGAAAGCACGTATACGCCGAGGTTTTCGGTGACGTAGGGCGGGAGCCAGATGGCGCCGCCCGTCGCTTTGGGGACGGTAAACCAGACGAGCGCCGACTGATCCTCCGTGTCGTAAAGGGTTATATCCGTGACCTCGTGCGCGGTAAAGCCGGTCCCGTCGAGATCGACGTACCAGAAGCCCTTGTCGGTGTTTGAGACGGCGGGGTCTATGCGGTAGTAATAGGTCAGAATGCCGGTCGTGTTGTTCGCCGATTTTTCAAATATCCTGCTTACCCGCTCCAGATGAGAGGAAAGGTCCTTCAGATCGGTCTCGGCAAGGTCGTCTTCGGCGTAAGCGGATACTATCTCTACCGACTGGCTTATGCTTTCAAAATAGTCGTCTAAGTTTTTCGCGCCCGTTTCGCAGAGAAGGTGAAGTATCTGATAAGACGCGTCGGCGCCGAGGTTTTTTATCGCCACCGCCGCCATAAGGGTAACGACGGTCATGCCGATAACTATGGCTATCACTAAAAGCAGCGCCGTTTTCGTGCGTATCGAGTGCATCTGACCGTTCATCCCCTCTCTTTTATATTCGGGTGCTTTCTTGCACACGCTTTTTTTATTATATCACGGCGGTTAAAATAATGCAAATTCTATATATTAAAAAAGCAAAAACCCGCGTTAAGCCGGCAAAAAAGTGCGTAAGCGCGGCTTTACGCTCGCGGCTTGACTCTGCGCGGAAAATATAGTAAAATATTAAGCGTTAAAAAGCGATCCGCGCCGCCCGCGGCATACGCGGTAACGGCGTTGAAAGGAGCGTAAAATGTCAGACTATATGATCGCGACCTCTTCCACGTCCGACCTTCCCCGCACGTGGCTTGAGGCGCATAATATCCCCTTCATTCCCTACTCTTACACCGTGGGCGACAAGTCTTTCGAGGACGACTGCCGCGAAGAGAGCCGCGACGCGGTCTACGCCGGTATGCGAAACGGCGACCGGCTGAAAACCTCGATGATAAACGAGTTTACCTACTACGGTTTCTTTAAAAAGCTTATGGATACGGGGAAGGACGTTATCTTCCTCGATATGTCGCGGCAGATGTCCGTATCCTTCGCAAACGCGGGGAAAGCCGCGGAAAAGATACGCGAAGAATACCCCGGTCAAAGGCTTTACGTTATGGACACGCTCTGCATCTCGGGCGGGCTCGGGTTACTCGTCGAGCATATGGTCGAGCGCATGGAGGCGGGCGCGGACTATGATTCGGTCATCGCCTGGGGCGAGGAAAACAAGCTTAAAATAGCGCACCGCTTTACGGTGGACGACCTTCATTATCTGAAAGCCGGCGGGCGCGTTTCAAACGTCGCGGCTTTGGTCGGCTCTATTCTAAACATAAAGCCGGTGCTGTACGTGCCCGACAGAGGCACGCTCGACGTCGCGAAAAAGGTGCGCGGCAGAAGCGCCGCCCTTAAAGCCATACTCGACGGGATACTGCACGATTTAAGCGAGCTGCCCGACACTAAGGGCATGCGCGTGCACATCCTTCACGCCGACTGCAAAGACGACGCCGAAATAATACGCGAAGGCGTGCTTAAAGCTTATCCCGACGTCGGGAAAATAACCGTGACGGGCCTCGGCGTCGTCATCGGCGCGCATTGCGGCCCCGGGCTTCTGACCGTCTTCTACCTTTGTAACGGAAGACGCCCCGAATAAGATTTTTGACTGATAATACGCCGCCCGCGACCGTTAGGCCGCGGGCGTCTTTCAGTTTTTATTATTCAGCAAAGCTTGGCGCCGGCGGGGATATGCGGGTCGACCATAAGCAGATGGAGTTTTTCTTCCTCTCCCTCTTTATGGACGGCGGAGATGAGCATACCGCAGGACTCGATACCCATCATGGCGCGCGGCGGCAGGTTGGTTATGGCTATACAAGTTTTGCCTATAAGGTCTTCCGGCTCGTACCACGTGTGGATGCCGCTTAAAATGACGCGCTCTTTGCCCGAGCCGTCGTCAAGCGTGAACTTCAAAAGCTTTTTGCTCTTGGGCACCGCCTCGCACGAAAGCACCTTTACGGCGCGGAAGTCGGATTTGCAGAAGGTATCGAAATCGACGCTGTCAGAGAAGAGCGGCTCTATCACGACGTTTGAAAAGTCGATTTTTTCTTCCACCTCATCCGGCTGCTTCGCAGCCACCTTCCCCTCAAGGGGAAGGCTTTTTTCAACCTTGGACACGCCCTGAGGTTTCATCGTCGGGAAGAGTATTACGTCCCTTATCGACTGGTTATTAGTCAGAAGCATTACGAATCTGTCTATGCCTATGCCGCAGCCGCCCGTGGGAGGCAAGCCGTATTCCATCGCGGTCAAATAATCCTCGTCCATCTGCGAGGCTTCCATATCGCCCAGCTCGCGCATCCTCATCTGCGCCTCAAAGCGCTGGCGCTGATCTATCGGGTCGTTAAGTTCGGAGAATGCGTTGGCGTATTCGGTGCCGCAGATATAAAGCTCGAAGCGCTGTGCGAAGCCCGGCTTGTCGGGGTCCTTTTTGGCGAGCGGAGATATCTCGACCGGGTGTGAGATTACGAAGGTCGGCTGTATAAGCTTGTCCTCGCAGTATTCGTCAAAAAGCATCGAGAGCACGTCGCCCTTGCCGTGCTTGGGCTCGAGCTTTAAGTTATGCTCTTCGGCTATCTTTTTGGCGTCTTCAAACGTCTTGACCTCGTTCCAGTCGACGCCCGCGTATTTCTTTACGGCGTCGGTCATGGTTATCTTTTCAAAGGGTTTGCCCATATCGACGGTAACGTCGCCGAAGGGCAGGAGCGTGCCGCCCGTGACCTTCTGCGCGACGGTGCGGAGCATGGTTTCGGTATGCTCCATCATGCCGTTTATATCTGTATACGCCTCGTAAAACTCTATGGTCGTGAACTCGGGGTTGTGGCGCGTGTCCATACCCTCGTTGCGGAAGATGCGGCCTATCTCGTAAACCTTTTCAAATCCGCCGACGATAAGACGCTTTAAGGGCAGCTCTGTGGCTATGCGAAGGTACATATCAAGGTCTAAAGCGTTATGGTGCGTAACAAACGGACGCGCCGTGGCGCCGCCCTGAACGGTGTTCAGCACGGGCGTTTCGACCTCTAAATATCCCCTGTCGTCCATGAACTTTCTTATCTCGCGGATGGCGAGGCTGCGCTTTTTGAATGCGTCGCGCACCTCGGGGTGCACGATAAGGTCGACGTAGCGCTGACGGTACCGCAGGTCGGTGTCGTTCAAGCCGTGGAACTTTTCGGGCAGCGGCAGAAGAGACTTGCTTAAAAGGACGTATTCCCTGACGTGGACCGATATCTCGCCGCGCCTCGTTTTGAAAACGAAGCCGGAAACGCCGATTATATCGCCTATGTCAAGCTTTTTGAAGCGTTCGTACGCCTCTTCGCCTATATCGTCTATTCTGAAATAAAGCTGTATCCGCCCCTCGCCGTCCTGGATATGGCAGAAGGACGCCTTGCCCATTTCCCTTTTGGACATTATCCTGCCGGCGACGGAAACGTCGGTGTTTTCGAGCGTTTCAAACTCGTTCTGCACCTTCGCGCTGTCGGCGGTGCGCAGGAACTTGGTCTGTAAAAACGGGTCCCTGCCCTCGGCTCTAAGCTGCGAGAGCTTGTCGCGCCTTATCTGCAAAAGCTCGGAAAGCTGTTCTTCCGATCTTATTTCGTTATCTTCCATTTATTTTCCCTCACGCTTTTTGACTTTTGAAATGCTGAGTATTTTTACCTTGAAGCTGCCGGCGGGCGCGTCGACCTTGACCGTCTCGCCCTCTTTATGACCGACGAGGGCTTTGCCCAGAGGCGACTCGTCGGACAGAAGCTTTTTGAGCGGGTTGGCTTCCTGCGAGCCGACTATCGTGTAATCCGCCTTTTTGCCGTCAGCCATTTCGACGGACACGTTCATGCCCATTTCGACCGTCTTTTTATTAAGCGCTTTCTCGTCTATCATCTCGGCGTTGGCTAAGATATGCTCGAGCTCGGCTATGCGCGAATGCAGTTTGCCCTGTTCGTTTTTGGCTTCGTCGTATTCGCTGTTTTCGGAAAGGTCGCCGAACGAGCGCGCCTCTTTTATCTGCTCTTCTATCTCTTTTTCGCGAACGGTACGGAGATAATTAAGCTCTTGTTTAAGTTCCTCAAATCTGGCTTTCGTAAGCTTGAACTGTTTCTGCATGACGTCTACCCCTTTCAGTTACTCTAAAGGATTAATATATTATAATTGATTTGTTCCGGATATGTCAAGTCCGGATATGTCAAGCCGGAAAACTATTTCGCCATTTTGTCGACGGTCGAGAGCGCCGCCTGAAGCTGTTTGTCCTGCGCGTCGGTAAGGTTGTAGAAGTTTGCCGTTTCCTCGTCGGTAAGAGATACGGGGACGTCGGGGACGACGCCGTGATCGACGAGCGATTCGCCCTTCGGCGTGTAGTACCTGGACGTTGAGAGATTCACGCTCGAGCCGTCTTTGAGCATGAAGAGATTCTGCGAATAGCCCTTGCCGCCCGTCGGGTCGCCGACTATCTTCGCGACGCCGTATTCCTGAAGCGCCGCCGCGAAAAACTCGGCAGCGGATATCGAATACTCGTTGGTTATAACGACCATCGGCAGCTCTATCGCCGAGGCGTCCGACTTAAACTCTTTGGTATTTCCCGCTTTGTCGACCATGCTTATGACCGTGCCCTCGGGCAGAAGGACGTCGAGCATATTGTTCATTACACTGACGTAGCCGCCGCCGTTGAAGCGCACGTCGAAGACGAGCGCCTTGACGCCCTTTTCGACAAGGTCGGTCACCTTTTCGACGAACTCTTTGTCGGCGTTCGTCTGGAAGTTGTCAATATAAACGTATCCGACGTTGTTGCCTATTATGCGCGCGTCTAAGCTTTCGTTATAAATGCGCATCCTTATGATGGAGACCGTTTTTTCCGCCCCGTCGCGGCGGTAGGTTATCTCTACCTGCGTGCCCTCTTCGCCGCGCACCTTCGCCAC
>JAFSVO010000073.1 GCA_017444965.1 Clostridia bacterium
GTAAAAACTCCGCCCCGCTTCGGTTTATCCGAAGCGGGGCGGCGCGCAAACTTAACTTTTATATGCCTCTCTTGTTTTCGCGGATCTGCTCAAGCTCTGTAAAGCTGTGAGTCGAAACGTGGCCCTTAAGCGGCAGTATGCGCTGATGAATGGCGTCTATTATCCACTCGGGCTGCGGGAAGAAGGCGTTTTCCATCTCGTGCGCCGGGGTTATCCAGTTCTTCGCGCCGACGACGACCGGAGGGGCGTCTAAGTAATCGAAGCAAAGCTCGGCTATGTTGGAGGCAAGGTTCCTCATGACCGAGTTGCGCTCGCACGCGTCGCCCGTCACGACTATCCTGCCCGTCTTCTTAACGCTCTCTATGACCTTTTCATAGTTGAACGGAACTATCGAGCGGGCGTCGATTATCTCGGCGGAAACGCCGTACTTCTCTTTGAGTATGTCGGCGGCTTTGGTCACTCTGTAAAGGGTGGCGCCTATCGAAAGGATGGTCACGTCGGTGCCTTCGCGCTTAACGTCCGGCTCGCCTATCGGTATCTCGTACTCTTCGGCGGGAACGCCCTCTTTATGGAAGAGCTCGCCCACGTCGTAGGTGCGCTGGCTCTCGAGGAATATGACCGGGTCGGTGCCGTTTATAGCCGACTGCATAAGGCCCTTGGCGTCGTAAGGCGTCGCGGGGAAGACGACCTTAAGACCGGGGATATGGGCGCAAAGCGCCGACCAGTCCTGGCTGTGCTGCGCGCCGTACTTGCTGCCGACGCTCATACGCAGAACGACGGGCATCTTGAGCATACCTGCGCTCATCGACTGCCACTTTGAAAGCTGGTTGAATATCTCGTCGCCCGATCTGCCCAAGAAGTCGCAGTACATAAGCTCGGCGACCGCTCTGCCGCCGCTCATGGCGTAGCCTACAGCCGCGCCGACTATGGCCGCCTCGGCAATAGGCGTGTTGAAGAGTCTGTGATAAGGCACGGCTTCGGTAAAGCCGCGGTACACGGCGTAAGCGCCGCCCCAGTCGCGCACGTCTTCGCCGAATGCGACAAGGGTCGGGTCTTCATAGAACTTGTTGATGATAGGCTCGGCTACCGCGTCGCGGTACTGATAGACCTTGTTTTTGCCGACGACGTTGCCGTTATCGTCAATGCCGCGGCG
The DNA here is from genome assembly GCA_017444965.1 of Clostridia bacterium. Taxonomy (GTDB): domain Bacteria; phylum Bacillota; class Clostridia; order Oscillospirales; family Butyricicoccaceae; genus RGIG3513. The sequence continues at coordinate 1,154 of JAFSVO010000073.1, forward strand.
CTCTTTCTTGGCTATGGCTATCACCCTCGGGCACTCTTCCTTAGGCAGAAGCATATCGGGCTTTCTCGTCGTATCAAGGCTCTTTATATCCTGATTTGAGAACATAAGGTCGCCTATGGCGTTCTGCTCGGCGCCGAAGATGTCGATCCTCGGCGAGACCTTCTCGTCTATCGCGAGCTTCATGTTGCGTTCCATGTCGGAGACGACGTCGGCGCGTATCTTGTCAAGCTGCTTCTGCGTGCAGAGACCGGCCTCGATAAGCTGTTTGCCGTAGGTGATTATCGAATCGTTGGTCTCCCAGTCGGCTATCTCTTCCTTGGTGCGGTAGGTGCTCGAGTCGGACGGAGAGTGGCCGCTGAAGCGGTAGGTGACGACGTCTAACAGCACGGGGCCGTCCTTCTTGGCGACCGGGAGCAGGCGCTCGTAAGCGTCCATAACGGCGAGGGGGTTAAAGCCGTCTATGCGCTCGGCGTGGAACTGGGTGGGCGAAATGCCGGCGCCCATGCGGGCGAGCATATTGTAACCCATGGTCTCGCCGTTCGTCTGGCCGCCCATGCCGTAGAAGTTGTCGTTTACGTTGAAGATGATAGGCATTCCGCCGCCGTCCTTGCCCCAAAGGGTCTTTACCTGATCCATGGCGGCGAGGGTCATACCCTCCCACACGGGGCCGCAGGCGAGCGAGCCGTCGCCTATGTTGCAGACGACGACGCCCTTTTTCTTGTTGATAAGCTTATAGAGCGCGGCGCCGACGGATATCGGGCCCGAGCCGCCGACTATGGCGTTGTTCGGCATGATGCCGAAGGGGGTGAAGAAGGCGTGCATCGAGCCGCCGAGGCCCATGTTGAAGCCGTTCTTGCGGGCGAAGGTCTCGCACATCATACCGTAAAGCAGGAAGTCTCTGCCCTGCTCGCGGACGCTCTTTTTACCGTCCTTTATAACGCCGAAGGTCCTGCCGTCCATGAACTTTTCCATAATGGAAAGAAGCTCCTTTTCGGGCAGCGTTTCGACCGTGCGAAGACCCTTGGCGAGTATCTCGCCGTGGCTTCTGTGAGAGCCGAAGGTGAAATCGTCGATAGTCAGGTGGAAGGCTTCGCCGACGTAAGCCGCCTCCTGCCCGATGCCGAGGTGCGCCGGGCCGGGATGGCTGTACGCTATGCCGTGATATTCGCTCGTCGTCTTGATAAGGTTGAGCATCGTCTCGAACTCGCGGATATAGCACATATCGCGGTAGACGTTTATAAGGTCTTTCTTGCTGTATCTCTTGACCTCGTCCTTGACCGTCTTCTGATACTCGTTTACCTTGATGTCTTTGAATTTTATCTTAGAGGGCTTCCTCATTTCCTTCGGGGATACGTAAAGCTGCTTCGACATTTTTTATTCCTCCTTAATACTGAAACACCATTTCGCGGATTATCTCGCTTACCGTCGGGTGCGGGAATACTATCTGCTTTATGTCGTCTATCGTAAGCTCGGTCTCTATAAAGGTGCCGCAGGTCACGATGAACTCGGACGAGTAGTTTGAAAGCGCCTGCGCGCCGACTACCGTCTTGGTCTTGTTGTTTACGACAAGCTTGGCTATGCCGTCGCCGCCCTCGTTTTCGGCAAGGTATCTGCCCGAGAAGCGCATCGGTATTTTTATGACCTTGACGTCCATGCCCTTCGCCTTCGCGGTGTCCTCCGTCTCGCCTACGCTCGCAAGCTCCGGGTTGGTGTAAAGCACGCCGGGTATGGCGTTGTATCTCATGATATCCTTTTTGCCGCAGATGTTGTTTATCGCGACTTCCGCCTCGCGGTACGCCGTGTGCGCGAGCATCGACTTGCCGTTTACGTCGCCCGCCGCGTACACCTCGGCTACGTTGGTGCGCATGCGCTCGTCGGTGACTATGGCGCCCCTTTCGGTCAGGACGTTGATGTTCTCAAGCCCTATATTCGCCGTGTTGGCGCGCCTGCCTATCGACAAAAGCACCTTGTCGGCGGTTATCTCGAGCTTTTCGCCGTCCTTTTCGCAGAGGACGGATTTTTTGGTTATCTCGGTAACTTTGGTGCCTAAATAGAACTTCATGCCGCGCTTTTCAAAGCCCTTCTGAAGCATCTTGACCATTTCGGCGTCGTTATTTCCGGCGATATGGTCGAGCATTTCTATAATGGTGACCTCGCTGCCCGCCGAAGCGTAGTAGGACGCCATTTCAAGCCCTATTACGCCGCCGCCTATGACGGCGAGCTGTTTGGGTATCTCGCGAAGCTCGAGCGCCTCGCGGCTCGTCATGACGAAGCCCTTTTCAAGCTGCTCGCGAAGGCCCGTTATCGGGGGCACCGCGGGGGATGAGCCGGTCGCGATAAGAAGGCGCGCGCCGGTCACTTCTTCGCCGTTTACCTCTATAACGAAGCCCTCGGCGTTCCTGCCCTTTATAAAGCCGGAACCCTCTTTAACTTCGACCTTGTTGGCTTTTAAGGTCGCCTTAACGCCCGCGACGAGCGTCTTTATAACCTTTTCTTTTCTGTCGATGACCTTGCCGTGATCGAGCGCCGCCTTTTCGACGGTAACGCCGTACTTGTCGCCGTGAAGGGCGTTTTCATAAGTCTTCGCGCTGTATAAAAGGGTCTTCGTGGGGATGCACCCTTCGTTTAAGCAGACGCCGCCCAGATGCTCTTTTTCTATGCAGAGGACCGAAAGCCCTTCGTGACCCGCGCGCTCAGCCGCGAGGTAACCCGCGGGGCCGCCGCCCAAAACTATAAGATCGTACATACTTTTCATCTCCTTATATCAGCAGAGTGGTGAAGTTTTCAAGCGCGCGGCAGACGTCCTGCAAGAATCTCGACGCCGGCGCGCCGTCAAGCGCTCTGTGGTCGTAAGTTAAGCTTAAAGACATTGCGGGATAGGTCTTGATCTCTCCGCCGACCGTCTTAACTCTTTCGACTATGCAGTCGACGCCGAGTATGCCCGTCTGTGGCGGGTTGATGACCGGCGTAAAGGTCTCTACCCCGAACATGCCGAGGTTGCTTACAGTAAAGGACGCGCCCTGGAGAAGGTCGGGGCTTATGTTGCCGCTCTGCGCTTCCTTCGCGACTCTCTTCGCTTCGGCGGCAAGCTCGGAAAGGGAAAGCGTGTCGGCGTTGAAGATGGTCGGCACCAGAAGGCCTCTCGGCGTGTCGACCGCCATGCCGAGGTGGACGTGGTTAAAGTGGCGGATGCTGTCGCCTAAGAAGTGGGCGTTTAAGTCGGGGTGCTTTTTAAGCGTCTTCGCGACCGCGTAGAGGATCATATCGTTAAGGGTTATGTTAGGCATATCGGGGTTATTTTCCGCCGCCGCCTTGAGCTGCTTGCGGAAGGCCTGGATATTGCTCGCGTCGAAGGACGAGTTGTGGGTAAGCTGCGCCATGTCGGCAAGGCTCTGATGCATGGATTTCGCTATCACCTTGCGCACGTTCGAAAGCTTGTCGTCGGTATAGGCCGGCGCGTCGCTTTCTTTCGCCGCGGGCGCTGCAGCCGCAGCGGGCGCCGCCGGCGCGTTTTCAACGTCTGCCGCCGTAAGCCTGCCGCCGAGCCCCGTCGCCATAGCGGCGAGCGCAGCGGGGGTCGCTCTGACGCCCGACGCCGCGAGGGCTATTACGTCGCGCTCGATTATCCTGCCGTTCGGGCCCGTGGGGGTCGCGAGAGAGGCGTCGGTGCCGAGCTTCGCCGCGGTATTCAGCGCTCTCGGTGAAATGCCGACCGCTCTTTCGGCGGTCGCCGCGGGGGCTTCTTCTTTTACTTCTTCCTTCTTAGCTTCCGCGGGAGCCGCCGCTTCCGCGGGGGCCGCCGCGGCGGGGGCGCCGCTTCCCTTCGGAACTAACGCCGAAAAGTCTTCGCCCGGCGCGCCTATGACGGCGACCGTCTCAAGGCAGGGCACGTCGTCGTCCGCGCCGTGGAATATGGCGAGGAGCGTCCCGTCTACCTTCGCTTCCTCTTCAAAGGAAGACTTATCCGTTTCATACGAAAAAAGCACGTCGCCCGCCTTAACGGTGTCGCCGACTTTTTTCATCCATTCGCCGATTATGCAGCTTTCGACAGACTGCCCTTGTCTCGGCATGATTACAGCTGTTGCCATGTTTTTTCCTCCGTCTCTATTTTGAATTTTTGTTATGTTTTAACAACATTCTTGTTATATTATAACTCAACCGCCGCAAATGTCAATAGATAATTATATATTTAATATGTGAAAAGACGTTGCTTTTCACAAAATGAATTGAAAACACCTTGTGTTTTCATGCATTGACCTGCGGTCATGAATTGCATACTTCGTATGCATGAATTGAACGGCTTTGCCGTTCGTTTCGGTATGCGCCCGCAGGGCGCATTTATTGATAAATGCGGCTTCGCCGCATACCTTAATGCAAATCTTCGATTTGCAATTCATGAAACGCGCGGCGTTTCAATTCATGCGGACGTACGTCCGCAATTCACGAAAAGTCGAAGACTTTTCAATTCATACAGGTTTCAGCATCCATATACGTTATATGATCTATCCTTATTCTTCGATTTTAAGCCCGTACGCTTCCTCCGCCTCCTCGCGGGTATAGCCGTTTTTGACGGCGGCGATCATCAGAAGCTCCGCCTCTTTTTTCGCTTTCTCGTACTCGCTTTCGCTCATTTCTCGCACAAGCCCGTCGTTAAATCTAACCTTCATAAATATCACTCCGTTTCGTCTGTTTTATTCGCCGCTTTTTCATAACCTTATCGCTTAAATAAAAGCAAATTAGTTATGTCGATTGTATACAATACAATTTTGTCCTTCCGGTGCCGCATAAAAAAGCACTAATTTTAGATTTTTCCCTAAAAATCCCGCTTTTTACATACTTTTTTGCTTTTTCTCACCTCATTAAAACGCTTGTTATATTTTTAAACTTTTTATTAATTTTCGCGGCTTTTTGATATATTCCTTATTGCGTTATCCAATTAGTTATGTTACAATCACAACTGTAAAATGAAAAAAAGGGGGGTAAGGTCTGTGGAAAAAGAGCGCGAGATGATATCTTATTCGCACAACAAGTTTTTAAACGTGTTCATAGTCGATCTGTCCTACTGCGCGCCGCAGCTTCATTCGGATTTTGAAATAGACCTTATCTTAAACGGTCAGGTCACGGTCAGGACGCCCGACGGCGCCGACGTATTAAACCCGGGCGACGCCGCCGTTTTCAGCCCCGAGCGCCTGCACGAGATAATCTCGTTTTCGGGCAACAGCCGCATACTTTGCATACAGTTCCCCTCCGCGCCGAACGACGAGGCGTACGTTTCGCTTTTCCGCGGGCTTTACTTCAAGACCGTCCCCGTGCGCGGGCATTTTTCCCGCGCGCCCGAAAAGTACGAGCTTTTCTTCACCCTTTGCTTAAAGCTCGCCTGCCTTTATTTCAGGCAGGGCGAAAATTCCGAATACGTCTGCTCGAGCATACTCGGGCTTATCGCCTATTACCTCAAGACCTTCCTGCCGACAGGGCGCCTTTCCTCCGACGACGCCTTTGAATCGGAGCCGCGAAGCGACAGGATAACCCGCATCCTTTCAAAAATAGAAAATAACTTCTCTTCAAAGCTTCTTTTAAGCGACATCGCCGAGGAGGAGGAGCTTTCCCTTTCCTACCTTTCGCACTTTTTCAAAAGCTATATGCATATGACTTTTCAGGAATATCTCAACAAGCAGCGCTTTGAGCACGCCTGCACGATGCTTCTCTCAACCAACAAGACGATACTCGAGATAAGCGAGCTTTGCGGCTTTTCGGATATGCGCTATTTAACCGAGATGTGCCGCAAGACCTACGGCTGCACCCCGCAGAAGTACAGAGAGGCGAACAAGCCGCCGCGCCACCTTTCGCGCAACGCGGCGCAGTATTATCTGACCGCGGAAGAGAGCCTGAACGTCTTAAATCCCCTGCTCGCGGAAAAAGCGGGGCGCTTTAAAAACGGCTCTTTCCTTGATATTTTCGAATAGTACGGAAAAAAACGGAGCGTTGCAGACGGCAATCTGCAACGCTCTTTCATTTTCATCTTATTCCGCCGAGATTATGTAGGAATATACCGGCTGACCGCCCGGGATGCAGTTTATCTCTGTGCCGGGCGCCGCCTGCGCGAACGCCTCGGTTATGATCCCGTTAAGCTCGTCGCTCGAGCCCTCGCCCGAAAAGACGGTTATAAAGCCGGTCGCCTTTTTGCACATTTTAGCCGCGAGCTTCTTCGCGACGGCGCCGAACTTCGGGCCGCTGCAGACGAGCTTTCCGTCGCAAAGCGCGAGGTATTCGCCCTCTTTTATCTTTTTGCCGTCAAAGTCGCTGTTCCTCGCGGCGTAGGTGATCTGTCCGGTCGTGACCGCGCCCATCGCTTCGGTCATATTCTCGGCGTTTATTTCCGCCTCGCTCTCGGGGTCGAAGGTGAGCATCGCCGTGATCCCCTGCGGTACCGTGCGGCTCTCGAGCACGACTACCTTTTTCTCCGAAAGTGGCGCCGCCTGCTGCGCCGCGAGAATTATATTCTTGTTGTTGGGAAGCACGAAAACCGTTTCCGCCGGGGTGGCGTCTATCGCGCAGAGGATATCCTCGGTAGAGGGGTTCATCGTCTGGCCGCCCTCGACCAAAGCGTCGGCGCCGAGGTCGCGGAAGGTCTCGCATATCCCCTCGCCCGCCGCCACCGCGACGAAGCCGAAGGGCTTTTCGGGCGGCGCTATCACGCGCTTTTTGGGCGCTTCGCCCTCCGATATCTTTTTCTCATGCTGTTCGCGCATGTTTTCTATCTTGACGTTTATAAGCGAGCCGTATTTAAGCCCTTCGCCAATGGCTTTGTCGGGCGCGTCGGTGTGAACGTGCACCTTTATCAGCTCGTCGTTGTCGACGACCACGACGCAGTCGCCTATCCCGCCTAAAAAGTTTCTCAGCTTTTCGGGGCTTCTGCGTTTATCCTGCCGCTTTATCATAAGCTCGGTGCAGTAGGAAAAAGTTATCTCTTCTGTATCGAAGACCGAAAAATCGGCAGATTCAACGGTAAACTCGGTCTTGGGCGTCGCGATAAAGCGCTCTATAACGCTGTCGTTGCCCGAAAGCGAGTCGTACATCGCCTGAAGGATAAGAACGTAGCCGTAAGCGCCGGCGTCGACGACGCCCGCCTTTTTCAGCACGGGGTTCTGCTCGGTCGTCTCTTCAAGCGCCTTTTCCGCCTTTGAAAGGACGAACTCAAGCAGTTTGTCGACGTTCGGCTCGCGCCTCGCGTATTTAACGGCGTGGTCGCCCGCAACTCTCGAAACGGTGAGGATGGTGCCCTCGGCGGGCTTCATGACCGCCTTGTACGCCGTCGCCGAGCCCTCGAAAAGCGCCTCGGCAAACGCGGCGCCGTCCGCCGCCTCTTTACCTTTAAGCGCCTTTGAAACGCCCCTGAACAAAAGGGACGTTATAACGCCCGAGTTGCCCCTCGCGCCTCTGAGCATCGCGTCGCTCGTGACGTTCGCCGCGCGCTCGAGCGATACTTCGCCGAGCTTTTTAAGCTCGCTTGCGGCGTTGCTTAAGGTAAGCGACATATTCGTTCCCGTATCGCCGTCGGGGACGGGGAAGACGTTGAGCGAATTTATCTCTTCTTTTCTATCGTCAATGACCGCCGCGGCGGCAATGATCATCTTTTTAAAGGCCTCGCCGTTTACCTTGCACAACGGCCCGGCCGCTTTGGTTTTCGCCATAAGGAACTGCCTCCCGTATCAAGCTTTTATCGCGTCGACAAGTATCCTGACAGAACTTACGGAAACGCCCGTCCTGTTCTGAACGTTGTATTTTACCTCGCTTATGATGGAGCTGCAGGCCGCGATAATATTGAGCCCGCCCAAGACTATTATGCGTATCTCCAAAGCCACGGTGCCGTCCTCCATCACGGTGACGCGCACGCCCTTTTTCTTAGTCTCGCCCTTGAGTATGCGGACGATGCCGTCCATAACGCCAGGGTCGGCAAGCCCTTTTACGCCGAAACAACTTGACGCCGTATCGCTGGCGACCGCGGCGATAACGTCGTTCGATATGCCTACTACGCCGAGTTCGGTATTGAGCTGCATAAGCCGCCTCCTTAAAAGAATGAATTGAAAACACGTTGTGTTTTCGTGAATTGTTCTCCCCAAAAAGTATTCACTTTTTGGGGTCCTGTTGCAACATAGGCTCTGACTTCGCGTGTTTTACGCTCGTCAATCGCCTTGTTGCCGCCACTCCTTTTTGCTCGCTTTTTCGCCCACCGGGCGCGCTCGCAAACGTCCCCCCTATCAAATTGATTCGCTCCCGCGCGAAATGAATTCGCGCTTCGCGTTACGCCGGTCTCGCCTGCGAGCTCGGTCCGCCGCGGCTCTGAGTGCCACCGGCACTCATTCACTACCGCGTCGCCGCTTCGCTACTCGCGGCGCGCCGCAGAAGCGGCGACCTACGCTTCGCCTCGGATCGTCA
>JAFSVO010000074.1 GCA_017444965.1 Clostridia bacterium
GCCGTCAAATCCGTCCGCCTCTATCCAGTCGCCCGTTTTGAAGGGGCGCGTCGTCATAAGAAAGATGCCGCCCGCGACGTTCGACACAAGGTCCTGCAAGGCAAGGGAAACGGCGAGGCCCAGCGTGCCTAAAAGGGTAACGAGCGACGCGGTCGGGATAGAGAGCATATCTGCGCAGATAAGCACCGTTATCACGGCGCCGAGCACCCGCACCACGGTCAGGATAAAGCCCTGAATGCTCCTGTCGAGCTTGTTCGATTTTTTCAGAAGCTTGCCTATAAGGATGGTAAGATATTTTATGATTATGTTGCCGACGATGAAAATGATAAGCGCGCCTATAAAGGTCGTTATTGATTTTGAGGTAAAGTCGGAAAGATGTTCTTTTAAGCTTTCAAACATAGTTGTCCTCCTGGCAAAAAACGTTATATTGAACTATTCTATATAATAACACAATATACGGTATTTGTAAATCGGGAAATCGTCTGTTATAATTATAATAACGCCGCAGTCCGGCGAAGGGAGGAGAACGCATGCGCAAAAACGGGTTTTTCGCCATGATACACAGGGCGAGGCATATAAAAAGATGGGGGCTTATGCGCAATTCCGAGTATGAAAACTTGAGCGAGCATTCGTTTGATACCGCCGTGATAGCTCACGCTCTGGCGGAGATAGGGAACGCATATTTCGGAAAGGACCTGCCGTCGGACAGGATAGCCGCCGCCGCGCTTTTCCACGACGCGCACGAGATAATGACAGGCGACCTGCCGACCCCCGTGAAATATAAGGACAAAGAGATAATAAAGGCGTACAAAAAGATAGAGGACGCCGCGGGGAAAAGCCTGCTTTCGTCCCTGCCGCCCGAACTGCGGGAAAGGTACGCGAGCCTTATCGATATGCAGGAAAAGGAGCCCGGGCTTTACAGGTACGTTAAAGCCGCCGACAAGATAAGCGCCTATATAAAATGCGTCGAGGAAAAAAGGATGGGGAACGAAGAGTTTTCGGTCGCGGCGGAGCAGATCCGCGCGCAGATAACCGCCCTTTCGCTCCCCGAGGCGGACAGATTTATGAAAGAATTCGCCGAAAGCTTCGGGCTTTCGCTTGACGAGCTTCAAAAATAAAGGGTTGACAAGTTTACAATTTAGTAATAAAATAAACACGTAATTTTTTTAAGGAGCGTTTTTTGTGAAAAAATCGTTTAAAAACGATATATTTACGTGTGCCATGCCGGCAGACGCTTCCTTTTATGCGTATGATATTATATTAAAAACGGACGCCCCCGGGGTGTCCGTTTCCGTTATATCCTCCCTTGATTTACGCCTTAAAGGGCTGTTGATCGGCGGGGGGCGCCAAAGACCGGGGGTCGCGCGATAAAGTAATGCAAATGGCGGCTCCGGAAAACACGGAGCCGCGTTTTTGTAAAAAACTATTATAAAAGGAGATAGTAAACATGAAGAAGATCTTAGCGCTTATGCTCGTAGCGATGTTAGCTCTTACGCTCGTCGCCTGCGGCGAAAAGACGCCTGCCGAAACGACGGCTCCTGCCGACGACGGCGCCGGCGAAGAAACCGCGCAGAACCTTACCTTTAAGCTCGGCGGCACGGGCCCGCTCACCGGCGGCGCGGCCATCTACGGCCTCGCGGTCAAGAACGCGGCTGAAATAGCCGTTGAAGAGATCAACGCCATGGACGGCGTCCACTTCGAGCTTCAGTATCAGGACGACGCGCACGACGCCGAAAAGGCCGTCAACGCCTACAACGCCCTTAAGGACTGGGGCATGCAGATCTCGATGGGCTCGGTCACCTCTACGCCCTGCGTAGCGACCGCTGCCGAGACCTATGCCGACCGCATCTTCGCGATCACCCCGTCCGGCTCCTCCACCGCTGTTCTTGAAGGCAACGACAACCAGTTCCAGATGTGCTTCACCGATCCTAACCAGGGCTCGGCTTCCGCGCAGTACATCCATGACAAGGGCCTTGCCTCTAAGGTAGCGGTCATCTGGAAGAACGACGACGTTTATTCCAAGGGCATTTACGACACCTTTATGGCGGCGGCTCCCGGCCTCGGCCTTGAGATCGTAAGCGACACCACCTTCCAGGACGGCAACGACACCAACTTCTCCGTCCAGATAGCCGACGCTCAGAGCAAGGGCGCCGAGCTCGTATTCCTCCCCATGTACTACACCCCCGCCTCCCTCATCTTCGCTCAGGCGAAGGCGGTAGGCTATGAGCCGAAGTGGTTCGGCGTTGACGGTATGTACGGCATCCTTACCCTCGAAGGCTTTGACACCTCCCTTGCCGAAGGCGTCATCCTCCTTACCCCCTTCAACGCTGACTCCGAAGACGCGCGCACTCAGGCGTTCGTCGCCAAGTATCAGGAAAAGTTCGGCGAGATACCCAACCAGTTCGCCGCCGACGCTTATGACTGCGTCTACGCTTACAAGCAGGCCCTCGAGGATTCCGGCTGCACCGCCGATATGTCCCGTGAAGAGATCTGCGCCAAGATGATAGAGCAGTTCACCACCATGACCTTCGACGGACTTACCGGCGACGGCATGACCTGGGACGCCACCGGCGCCGTTACCAAGAGCCCGAAGGGCATGGTCATCCAGAACGGCGCGTACGTCGGCCTTGACTGATAAAAAGAATTAACGCTGCTTTACGCGGGGACGGGCTTGCCCGTCCCCCGCGAAAGCGGATAAGCGCGTGTCGGAAAAATGCCCGCTTTTCTGCGGACGTTGTTCCGATGCGCGTTTACTCGCATTACGGAAAACAGAAATACGGCGTTTTTAAGGAGATAGGATCATGAGCTTGCTCGACTCTATTATCAACGGGATAAGTCTCGGAAGCATTTACGCTATAATAGCTTTGGGTTATACGATGGTGTACGGCATCGCGAAAATGCTCAACTTCGCGCACGGCGACGTTATAATGGTCGGCGCGTACGTCTGCTTTTTCGCGGCGACCCGTTTCGGCTTAAACCCGCTTGTGAGCGTGCTTATAGCGATGGTCGTGTGTACGCTTCTGGGCATCACCATTGAAAAACTCGCTTACGCGCCTCTGCGCTCCGCGCCGAGCCTCGCCGTTTTGATCACGGCTATCGGCGTAAGCTATTTTCTGCAGAACTTAGCGCTTCTTTTATGGTCGCCCAATCCGAAAGTTTTCCCCAACTTCTTTAAGAAAATTGCCGACGACGGCTCCGAGCTTACCGGCATAAATCTTTTCGGCGGGTCGCTCCGCATATCCTACGTTACGCTCGTTACGATACTCGTCTGCGTCGTCATAATGGTCGCGCTTACCGTTTTTATCAACAACGGAAAGCTTGGCAAGGCGATGCGCGCCTGCTCTGAGGATAAGGATACGGCGCGGCTCATGGGAATAAACGTGAACACGACTATTTCGGTGACCTTCGCTATAGGCTCGGGGCTTGCCGCGATAGCCGGCGTTCTGCTCTGCTCGGCTTATCCGACGCTTGTTCCGACGACCGGTTCGATGCCCGGCATAAAGGCGTTCACGGCGGCGGTCTTCGGCGGCATCGGCTCGGTGCCCGGCGCGCTTTTGGGCGGACTTACGCTCGGCGTTATAGAGATACTCGCCAAGGCGTATATATCGACTCAGCTTTCAGACGCGGTCGTGTTCGCCGTGCTTATAATCGTTCTTCTTGTCAAGCCGTCGGGGCTTTTGGGCAGGAAGATAAACGAAAAGGTTTAAGGAGGTGCCGGCGTGAAGAAACTCGGTATTTCCAAGGCCTCACAAAAAGCGTTCACGACATACGGCGTCGTCATAGCGGCGTTTGCCGTTATGCAGATAGTCGGCGCGACCGGGAATATGTCCTCAATGTTAAAGGGCATGCTCGTGCCTATCTGCGCTTACGTCGTTATGGCGGTGTCGCTTAACCTTACCGTCGGCGTACTGGGCGAGCTTTCGCTCGGGCACGCGGGGTTTATGAGCGTCGGCGCCTTTATGGGCGTTACCGCGGCGTCCGCGCTTCGCGACTCCGGTCTTTCCGCGGGACTGCGCCTCGCGATAGCGATGGTTGTAGGCGCCCTGTTCGCGGGCATCGTCGGCTTCCTCGTCGGCATACCCGTCCTGCGCTTGAACGGCGACTACCTCGCGATAGTGACTCTCGCCTTCGGCGAGATAATCAAGAGCATTTTCAACAATATGTATCTCGGCTTTGACAAAAAGGGTTTCCATATAAGCCTTTTGACCGACAAAGTCAGCGCCGGGCTCGGCGAGGGCGGCAAGCTTATAATCGGCGGGCCTATGGGAATAGGCGGCATACAAAAAATAGCCACCTTTACGGCGGGCTTCATTCTTATAATGATTTGCCTCGTCGTTATCTTCAACCTTGTCAACAGCCGCGCCGGCCGCGCCATCATGGCGATACGCGACAACAGGATAGCCGCCGAGAGCGTCGGCATACCCGTTACGAAATATAAAATGATGGCGTTCGTCACGTCCGCCGCGATGGCGGGCTCCGCGGGCGCTCTGTTCGCGCTCAATTTCTCGACGATAGTCGCGAACAAGTTTGATTTCAACACGTCGATACTCGTTCTGGTATTCGTGGTCTTAGGCGGCCTCGGCAATATGCTCGGCTCGATAATCGCCGCGACGGCGCTCGTTATCCTGCCCGAGGTGCTGCGCCAGTTCAGAGATTACCGCATGCTCGTTTACGCAATAGTGCTTATCCTCGTAATGCTGATACGGAACAATCCCGCGATAAAGAACTTTACCGGGCGGTTCCGCACAGGTAAGAAAGGGGGCGCCGAGAAATGAGCTATAAAAAACGTCCCGAAACCAAGATGGTGCCGGTCGATTCGCACGCCATAGTCCCCGAGCGCGACGCCGATAAAAGCCCGATACTCGAATGCCATCATTTAGGCATCGATTTCGGCGGTCTTTCCGCCGTCAGCGACTTCAACCTTATGATAGGCCGCACCGAGATAGCGGGGCTTATAGGCCCCAACGGCGCGGGCAAAACGACCGTTTTCAACCTGCTTACGAAGGTCTATCAGCCGACCCGCGGCTCGATACTTTTAGACGGCAACGACACGTCGAAGATGACGACGGCGCAGATAAACCGCGCCGGTATAGCCCGTACCTTCCAGAATATCCGTCTTTTCTCCAACCATTCGGTCGAAGACAACGTAAAGCTCGGGCTTCACAATCAGATAAAATACGGTATGTTCGGCGGCGTTCTGCGTCTGCCCCATTACTGGAAGGAAGAAAAGCAGGCGCATGAGCGCGCGCTTGAGCTTTTGTCGATATTCGACATGGCGGGTCTTGCCGACGTACAGGCGGGCTCTCTTCCATACGGCGCGCAGCGCAGGCTTGAGATAGTCCGCGCTTTGGCGACAAATCCGTCCCTTCTGCTTTTAGACGAGCCCGCCGCGGGCATGAACCCGGTCGAAACGGGCGAGCTTATGGACAATATTATAAAAATAAGAGATACCTTTAACATAGCGGTACTGCTCATAGAACACGATATGAGCCTCGTTATGGGCATTTGCGAAGGCATTTGCGTACTTAACTTCGGCAAGATAATCGCAAAGGGCACTCCCGAGGAGATAAAGAACAACCCCGCCGTTATAGAAGCCTATCTCGGCAAAAAGGAGGATAACTGATGGCTCTTCTGGAAGTCAACTACATTAACGTCTATTACGGCGCCATCCACGCGATAAAGGGCATATCCTTCTACGTCAACGAGGGCGAGATAGTCACGCTTATAGGCGCGAACGGCGCGGGCAAATCGACTACGCTTAAAACTATTTCGGGCATAATGCACCCGGCGACCGGCAATATAGTGTTCGACGGCAAGGACCTTCACGGCGTGCCGGCGCACAAGATAGTTTCGATGGGCCTTGCGCAGGTGCCCGAGGGCAGGCGCGTATTCCTCAATATGACGGTCGAGGAAAATCTCGAGATGGGCGCCTACACTCAGCCGAACGGCACGATCTCTTCTTCTTTGGAAGACGTATACGAAAGGTTCCCGCGCCTTAAAGAGCGCCGCCGTCAGATAGCCGGCACCCTTTCGGGCGGCGAACAGCAGATGCTCGCCATGGGCAGGGCGCTTATGTCCCGCCCCAAGCTGATGATGCTCGACGAGCCGTCGATGGGTCTCGCGCCTATCCTCGTTCAGCAGATATTCGACATAATTAAAGAGCTGCACGCTTCGGGAAGCACTATACTTTTAGTCGAGCAGAACGCGCAGAAGGCGCTGTCTATCGCCGACAGGGGCTACGTTCTGGAAACAGGCAATATAGTCACCACCGGCACGGGGCAGGAACTTCTTAATTCCGACTCGATAAAGAAAGCGTATCTCGGCGGTTGATAGGAATAATAAAAAACAGGTCCGACCTTTTTCAAAGGTCGGATCTTTTATAATCTGTGTTTTTATTGTTTACCGTCTTTCTTTTTAAGCCATTCGTGGGTGCCGTCGGGGCGGATTATCACCGTGTTGTCAAGCTGACCTATCAGGCTTTGCTTCATCGCGTCTATATATTCGCGCCGCAGGGCGGCGCGCTCGCGCGCCTCTTCCTCTGTCAGCGCGCGCTCTTTTGCTATACGCGTAAGCTCCGATATCCTGTCTATCTTTTTCTGTTCCATAATTTAAGTCCCCGAAACGGCAAGCCCGTTTTCAATATACACGCTCGGCGCGGCGAAAACAGAGCCGCCCGGCGCAGATAAATAAAGGTCGTCGCCCACTAAAGTTATATCCGAAAGCAGTTTATCGAAAAGCCCCGCAACGGTTATCCGCTCGACGGGCTTTTTTATTTTGCCCTTTTCGACGGTAAAGCCCGAAGCCAAAAGCGAGAAATGCCCGGTCGAAAAGTTTACCCCCGCGTGAAGGCCCGAAAGCTCGGTTATAAGAAGCCCGTCGCCCATCTCGGAAAGCAGTCCCGCAAGGTCCTTTTCGCCCTTTTCAAGAATGAAATTCGAGGGCGCGACCGATATGGGCGAAGCCGCCGTTTCGCGCGTGCCGTTAGAGGTAGAGGCGCGCCCCGCCTTTTTGGCAGTTTTCATATTGTGAAGAAGAGACAAAAGCACGCCGTTTTTTATGACCGACGTCGTGCGCGAGGGCGTGCCCTCGTCGTCGAAGGGACGGGGGAAATATGAAAAGAGGGGGTCGTCGGTTATGCTTACGGCGTCCGACGCTATTTTAGTTCCTTCTTTTCCCGCCAGCGGGGAAAGTCCCTTTTGCGCCGCGCTCGCCGAGAACTGCGGCGAAAACGCCTTTAAGAGCTGCGCCATGGCTTTTCCCTGCAAAATAACGCGGTATCGGCCCGAGGGAACGGGAGCGGCGCCGAACTTCGCGAGGGCGAAGCCCGCGGCTTTGGAAGCTAAAAGCTTTGGCTGCAAAGCTTCTTTTCCGACCGAGAAAGCGAAGGCGTCGTGTACCTCGCCGTCCTTTTCGGCGACGGCGGAAAGAGCCGTTATGAAAAGGCTTCCGCCGTAAAATGCCTCAAGCCCCAAGGTATTCGCGATATAGGTCGTGTATCTTACCGATGACGCCGAGTCGTAATCGGTACGGTCTATTCTTTCGTCCTGCGCCAGCGCGAGCGTTTCGGCGTCGAGCGCCAGCGCTATCATATCGTTTACGCCGCGGTTCTCGGCGGTGTCGTCGCCCTCGGGCGTCTCGGGGTAAGAGCAGGGGCCGTTCATCGGGTGCTCGCTTAAGTCTCCGCACGCGGCGTTGTCGAGCGCCGCTTTGACGCACCCCTCGGGGTCGCCGAATGATTCGGTATAATGGTAACCGTCGCGCCCGTCCTTTTTGACGCGCACGCACGCGCCCGCCGTCCTGCTGTAGCTGTACGAATCGAGAGCGTGGGAAAGTATCTCTACCGTAAGGTCTTCGGTATCGCGCATGAATACCTCGGCGTCGCAGCCGAGGCGTTTCGCCTCAGCGAAGACTTTGTCTTTAAATTCTGAAAAGCTCACGGTCTTTCCCCCTTTCCGCCGACGGTTATGGAGGAGACCCTTATCCTCGGCTGTCCGACGTTGACGGGAACGCTTCCGGAAGACGAGCCGCATATACCCGCGGCAAGAGTCGTATTTTTGCCGACCATGTCGATATTCATTATTATTTCCGAGCCGCGCCCGACCAAAGATGCGCCGCGGACGGGGCAGAGAAGCTTTCCGTCGCGTATCCACCAGCCCTCGCTTACGGCGAAATTGAATTCGCCCGTGAGCGGGTCGACGGACCCGCCGCCCATCGTTTTCGCGTAAAGCCCCTCTTTTACCGAGCGTATCATCTCTTCGTCGCCGTCGGTACCGGGGGCGATAAAGGTGTTTGTCATACGCGAGGTGGGGGCGAAGGTGTAATCCTGCCGCCGCGCGCTTCCGGTAAGAGATATCCCCATTCTGCGCGCGCCTATCATATCCGAAAGGTAGCTTTTCAAAACGCCCTTTTCTATAAGGACGTTTCTTTGAGAGGGCGTGCCCTCGTCGTCAACGGCGACCGAGCCCCACTCGAAGGGCAGGGTGCCGTCGTCTATCGCCGTCACTTTATCGGACGCTATCTTTTGCCCGAGCTTTCCGCAAAACTCGGAGCTGCCTCTGGAAACGGCGGTCGTTTCCAAAGAGTGGCCGCACGCCTCGTGAAAGATAACGCCGCCGAAGCCGCCGTCTATAACTACCGGAAAAACGCCCGCGGGGCATTCGCGCGCCGATAAAAGAGTCAGCGCCTCGCGCGAAGCCTGCTCGGAAAGCGCCTTAATATCAATAAGATCGAAAAACTCATATCCGCGAAGCGCGCCCGGCGATACGGCGCCCGTCTGCATATCGCCGCCGTCGCGCGCGACAGCCTGAACGCGGAATCTAACGCGCGGCCTGCGGTCGAATGAGAAAACGCCCTCGCTGTTGCAGATAAGGACGCGTTTGTCCGAATCGACTATGCTGCCTTTTACCTCGCGTATTTTGCCGTCGACGCTTTTCGCCGCGAGGTACGCGTCCTTTAAAAGAGAAAGGCGGCGCGCGTTTCCGGCGTTTGCCGCCGGCTTTTCGGGAGCCGTCCCGAAGGACTTTTCCGTAAAAGGCGAAACGCCGCAGACGGATCCCTGTCCCACGGCGTCGGCTGCTTTTTCGGCGGCGGCAAGTATATCCTTTTCGGAAAGCCCCGCCGAATAGGTATAATAATATTTCGTTCCGCAAAGAACGCGGACGCCGACGCCGCATTTTCTCGCCGACGCGGCGTTTTCCGGCTCGCCGTCGTTTAATGAAAGAGAATGCGTCTCGGTATCCTCGAGATAAAGCTCGGCGAGATCGCCGCCCTTTTTAAGGGCAAGCTCAAGCGCCGTTTGCGCAAAGCTTTGAGATATCAATTTCACACCAACCTTTTAAGCGCCGCAAGATAGGTATTTTCCATAAGCTCGGCGATAGTCATGGGGCCGACTCCGCCCGGCACGGGGGTCAAAAAACCTGCGACCTCCTTCGCTTCGTCGAAAACGACGTCGCCGCAGAGCGCGCCGTCGACCCTGTGTATGCCGACGTCTATTACTATCGCGCCCGGCTTTATCATATCGCCCTTTAAAAACCCGGGCTTGCCGACCGCGGCTACGACTATGTCGGCGCTTTTAGTATACGCTTTATCGTTTCCGGTATGCGAATGACAGACGGTGACCGTCGCGTTTTTATCCAGAAGAAGCTGGGCGACGGGTTTTCCGACGATAAGACTGCGCCCTAAAACGACGGCGTGCTTGCCCTCTATCGGAACGCCCGTGCTTTCAATAAGCTTTATTATGCCCTTGGGGGTGCAGGGGACGAAGCCGGGAAGCCCCGTGAAAAGACAGCCCGAGTTTATGACGTGGAAGCCGTCTACGTCCTTGTCGGGAGATATGCGGCGGATGACGTCGTATTTATTGATATGACGGGGCAGGGGCAGCTGCACCAAAATACCGTCTACCGCGGGGTCGGCGTTTAAGCCGTCGATGACTTTGCAAAGCTCTTCCTGCGTGGTGTTTTCGGGCAGACGGAGCACTTCGCCGTTAAAGCCGAGCGACTTCGCCTTTTTTTCCTTGCTCGCGACGTAGGTTAGCGACGCGGGGTCCTCGCCTACGATTATCACCGTAAGGCCGGGGATCACGCCTTTTTCGCGCAGGGCGGCGGTTTTTTCCTTAAGCTCGCGCAACAGCTCTTTCGCGATGGCTTTTCCGTCGATTATCGTGCAGCTCATATCTTTTCTCCTTTAATAAAGGTCATTCGTCTTTCACAAGGGATATATCCGCGCCGAGAGAGCGGAGCTTTAAAACTATGTTTTCGTAGCCTCTTTCAACGTAGTGGATGTTGGTGACGGTAGTCGTGCCCTTCGCGGCGAGACCCGCTATCACCATGGCGGCGCCGGCGCGCAGGTCGCACGCGACGACAGACGCGCCCGAAAGGGAAGCGACGCCGTTTATGACCGCCTTCTGGGGCTTTACCTCTATATTCGCGCCCATTGCGCAGAGCGCGTCGGCGTATTTGAAGCGGTTGTCCCAAACCTCTTCGGTTATGGTGCTTTCGCCGTCGGCGAGCGAAAGCGCGGCGGCGAACTGGGGCTGCATGTCGGTCGGAAAACCGGGGTAAGGCAGCGCGCGCACGTTCACGGGGGATATGCGGCCGGTGCGCGTCACGGTAACGCTGTCTTCGCCCGCGGTTATCTCGCCGCCCATTTCGCGCAGCTTTTCGGTTATGCATTCAAGGTGACGGGGGATGACGTTCTTTACCGTCACCTTGCCCGACGTCGCCATGACGGCGGCAAGATAAGTGCCCGCCTCTATCTGGTCGGGGATTATCGAGTAATTGCAGCCGTGAAGCGAGGAAACGCCTCTTATCCTTATAAGATTGGTGCCCGCGCCTATGACGTCGGCGCCCATAGTATTGAGAAAGCTCGCGAGGTCGACAACGTGCGGCTCTTTCGCGACGTTTTCGAGAATGGTAAGCCCGGGCGTCAGCACCGCCGCGAGCATGACATTTATCGTACCGCCGACGGTCACGCGGTCGAAATAAATATGCGTGCCGCGAAGCCCGTCGTCGGATACAGCCGATATTATGCCGCCGTCGACGTCCACCGAGGCGCCGAGCGCCTCAAAGCCCTTGATATGCTGATCTATCGGGCGTTCGCCGCCGAAATTGCAGCCGCCCGGCATAGAGACCTTCGCCCTGCCGAAACGGCTCAGAAACGTGCCCAAAAGGTAATAGGACGCGCGGAATTTCTGATTTAAAGAGCTTGTCGCGATATAGGTATTCAAAGCGCGCGCGTCTATGCGCACGGTGTTTGAAGCGATAACGTCGGCTTTAACGCCGAGCTCGCGGAATATTTCAAGCTCGGTCAGGATATCCGACACCATGGGCACGTTGTCTATAACGCACACGTCGGAGCACAGGAGCGCCGCCGGCAGTATGGCGACCGCCGCGTTTTTCGCACCGCTTATATTTACTTCCCCGTAAAGCGGCTTGCCGCCGCTTATTATATATCTGTCCAAGACGCACCTCTGAAAAAACATTTTCGGAAAAAGGAGAAAAATACCAGAATATTTACTTTAAAATTATATCATAACGGTCGCTGAAGGTAAATATCAATTTCCGGAATAAATAAGGGTTTTGTCCGTCATGCTCATGATAAGCCCGCCGTTTTCGCACTCGACCGTCATTATGGGGATAAGGGATATATCCTGAACGCCCGTCGGCGTTATGCGGTAGGAAACCGTGACGCTTAAAAGTTTGCCGAGGGTGTTTTCCTTGACGTGCCGCGCGAGGGCGAGTATCAGCTCCCCGCGCGAGAGCGAGCGCACGCTTCTCGTCCAGCCGTCTGAAATGGGGACGGTGCCCGAAAAAGAGAAGGCGGCGCCGTCGGATTTTGCCGTAAGATGCGCGTTCAGTATCTCTTTTCCTTTATAAGAGAAGGCGACGCCGTCGTCCGTTACGGTGTTTTTTATACCGGCTCTTTTCAAAACCGAGGACAGGTTTTTAAGGTCGCCGCCCTTCGCCGCGATATATCCCTCGGTATAACCGCCGCGGCGGAAGGTGACCCTGTATTCGCCGCTTTGGTATATGGTGACGCCGCCGCCCGCCTCGGACGGAGATGCGGGCCCGGACAGAAGCGACTGCGCCAAAGACTGTTCGGTGGAAACGCTTCTGTGCGAAGAAAAGGCGTAAACGTAAACGGGAAGGGAAGAAAAGGTCTCTTCCGTAAAGCCGGGAAGATTTTGCGTGAGCGAGAGGGCGTCGAGAAGCTCCCCGCGCGAGGCCTTTTGCGCCTGAGAATATTTTACGCCTATATTAAAAGCCAAAAAGACGTTGACCGTAAACAGAACGGCGATAATGAGCCATTTTGCTTTTTTCCATTCCATCTATTTCGCCCCTCCTTCCACGCAGCGCATACGCGGGATTAAGAATCCGCTGCCGTCGGGAACGTACTGAAGCCGCAGAAAGGATCCCGGCGCGGCGGCGGCGGACGCCTGAGCGTAAGGCAGGAAGTTCACGCTTTCATAAAACGCGAAGCGCAGTGGGTAAAGCGAAAGCCCGATTATCTGAGAGCCGTCGGTCACGACCGTGCAGGCGGCATATTCGCGCTCGACCGTACAGCCGCCGATGCACGCGTCAAAGGTAAAGACGGTACGGCCGTCGGGCTCTTTCTCGGCAGACGCCAAAGAAAGGACGCTTCCGCCGGACGACGTCTTTTGCCACAGCGACGAGATACGCGGATAAACCGCCGAGAGGATGTCCGAAACTGACGGCTTTTCGCGCGATGCGAGGCTTTCGTCCGCGAGGAAGCCGCCGGTATATACCATTCGTCCGTCGTCGTAAAGGCGCAGGGTGTTCTGTCCTTCGACGTAGACGACCGAGTTTTCGTCGTTATATACGGAGATAAGATAGAAGTTTATCGAAAAGTCTTCAAGAATATCGCGCGAAAGCTCCGCGCCGCGTTCGTAAGCGGGGGGCAGAAGAAGGAAAGAGGGCGCCGCCGCCGCTGTCTTGGGAAGGGGCGAATACCGGTCGGATACCGCGCCGGGCATATCGAACGTAAAAACGCCGTTGGGAGTAAACGCGCCGCATACGCTTCTGAGCGCGTCCGCGCCCGATTCGGTGGAAAAGCGGAAAAAGCGCCCGTCGGGATCGCGCAGGTAAAGGTTTACGCGGTCGCCGCCGTCGCAGACGTAAAGCGAGATAAGGGACAGGTCGCCGTCAAAAACG
This sequence comes from Clostridia bacterium, assembly GCA_017444965.1. Lineage (GTDB taxonomy): Bacteria > Bacillota > Clostridia > Oscillospirales > Butyricicoccaceae > RGIG3513. The sequence goes on from JAFSVO010000074.1 coordinate 13,170, forward strand.
CCGCCGTTGTACCACGCGTAAAAGAGCCCGAAAGGCAGCGGGCGGTCGTAAACGAACAGTATGCCGCCGCGTTTAAGCGCCTCTTTATACTCGTCGGCGCCGCACTCGTTAAGGTCGCTTGCCGAGCCGACCGCCTCTTCGACGTAAAGAGAGACGAACTGATACGCTTCGTCGTACTGCGAGGGGTTCTGCGGCATATACACGCCGTTTTCGTTCGATACGGCTATCTGGCACGGAAACGCCGAGGCGGAGCGCGTATCCCCGTCGTCGTCATTCGCGCCGTCTTTTCCGGCGCGCCCGAAAAGCTCGAATACCATATCCGAGGGCTTTAAGGGGTATGACGCGGTCGAAAGAGAAAAGGAAACGAATAAAAGAAGAAAAAGAGAGAGCGTTAAAAGGATAATAACGACCGTCTTTATCCGTTCAAGCATATTACCGCTCCTTTTCCGGGACGGGCAGGAAAACGGTGACGCAGCTTCCCTTTCCGTAGACGCTGTCAAAGGTTATTTTGCCGCCGTGCGCCTCTACTATCTCTTTGGCTATTGCAAGCCCGAGGCCCGTGCCGCCCATCTTGCGCGAGCGAGCCTTGTCGACGCGGTAAAAGCGGGCGAAAAAATGCGGCAGGTCGGCTTTCGGTATCCCGAGCCCCGTGTCGCGGACGGAAATGAAGGCGTAGCCGTCCTCCGCGCCGCCCGTGACCTCTATGCTTCCGTCCGGGCGGTTGTATTTTACCGCGTTTGAGATAAGATTTATTATTACCTGCTGTATCCTGCCTTTGTCGCCGACGACCTCGGGCATACCGTCGGGAATGGCGCTCGTAAAGGAAAGCCCGTGCCCCTCGGCGTCTATCTTCATCGCCTTGACTGCGCTTTCGGCGGCGTCTTTAAGGCTCATTTCCGCCATCTGCATTTCCATTCTGCCGTTATCAAGGCGGGACAGCGTGAGAAGATCCTTGACTATCCTCGTCATGCGGTCGCTTTCGTCGTAGATGACGCCGAGAAAGCTTTTTTCGGTCTCTTCGTCTATATCGGCGCCCGCGTCGATAAGCGTTTCGGTATAGCCCTTTATGTTGGTAAGAGGCGTGCGCAGCTCGTGCGATACGTTGGCGACGAATTCGCGGCGGCTCTCGTCGAGCTTTTCCTGCTCGGTTATATCGTGAAGAACTATCATTATGCCCTGAAGCGGCTCGCCGACGGTTATCGGGGCGATATACATTTTAAGCACCTTTTCGCCCGTCCTGTGCAGAAGCTCCATAAAATGGCCGTCCTCGCGCATGCCGTCGGTCGGTATCTCAAGGTCGGGGAAAATGTCGGTGTACTGGTCGCCCTCGGAAAGAGTGCGCCCGAGCATTTCCTGCGCCGCGGGGTTCACGTTGATAAGCTTGCCGCGCGCGTCGAACGCGACGACGCCGTCCGCCATGTGCTTAAAAAGCGTTTCAAGCTTGTTTCTTTCTTCGCCGACCTCGCGCAGGGTAGAGCCCAGCGTTTCCGCCATGTCGTTGAAGGTGCGGGTGAGCGTGCCTATCTCGTCGCTGTTCAAAACCTCGGCGCGCTCGCTGAAATCGCCCGAGGCGATATCCGTCGCCTGCTTGGTAAGCCGCTCTATCGGCACGGTTATCGTTTTAGAGAGAAGGAAGCTTAAAAGTATGGCGACCAGAAGCCCGAAGAAGAGGGCGCGCACGAGCATCGTAAGTATGTTCCAGATAAGAGCGGAAAGCTCGGCTCTCGTGTCGTTTACGCCGATTATATAAGTTATTTTGTCGCCCGAGCGGAGGGGTATCGCGACGTCAAACGACTCGGAAAGCGTTTCCGCCGTTTGCCCGACCTCTCCGGTCATGGCTTTTATGACGTTCGGGGTAAGGGGGAGAGACGCGCCGCGCTCGTCGTCCGAGCCCGCGAGATATTCGCCCGTTTCGGGGTCTAAAATAAAGAACATCCTGTTTTCGCCTATCCCCAAAGGCGCGGAATAGGCGTTTAACATATTGCGAAGGTCGGAAATATCGTTTTTTTCGGCGGCGCGTTCGAGCGAAGAGATAAGCTCGGGTGTGAAAACGCTTGACATCTGCGTTAAAAAGCCGTTCATTTCGTAGTCGGACACGGAATTTATAAGAAAAATGCCGACGACGCTCATTACCGATATTTCAAGCAATATCAGCACCAAAACGAGCTTCATATGCAGACTTCTGAACATTTTTCACACCTCCTTTAAAGGAAATAAGACGGGTCAGATCTGAAGATAATACCCTCCGCCGCGGCGGGTCATTATATACTGCGGGTTCGCGGGGTCGCTTTCCGTCTTTTCGCGAAGACGGCGCATGGCGACGTCGACGGCGCGCAGATCGCCGTAAACGTATTCGTATCCCCACACCTTTTCCATAAGCTCTTCGCGGGACACGACCTTTGAGGGCGAGGCGAAAAAGTAGCAGAGAAGATCGTATTCGCGCTGGGTAAGCTCGAGCGGCTCGCCGTCTTTGGATATCTGCTGAAGCGCGCGGTCAAGCTCGAAGGGACCGTACTTTTCGCGCGAGTCGGCGGGCTTTTCCGCCCCCTTGCCCGACCTGCGCATATTCGCCTTTATGCGCGACATAAGCTCGCGCACCGAAAAGGGCTTCGTCACGTAATCGTCGGCGCCGTTGTCAAGCCCCATTATTTTGTCGCGCTCTTCCTCGCGCGCCGTCACCATGATTATCGGCACCGAGCTTTTTTCGCGCACGCGTTTGAGTATCTCAAAGCCGTCGATACCGGGGAGCATGACGTCTAAAAGTATGAGGTCGGCTTTGTCCGAAAGCGCTTCTTTAAGCCCCTCTACCCCGTCGTACGCGCAGACGACGTCGTAGCCCTCGCGCTTTAAGTTGAAGGATATTATGTTGGCTATGGCCTGTTCGTCTTCAATTACAAGTACGCAGCTCATATTTTCTCCTTTCTTATTCCGAAAGCGCCGCGCGCCGCACCATATCGAGCGCGAAGCTCGCCGCGTAGTTGCGGTTGTATGCGCGGTCGCTCCATTTGCGGAAGCGGTTACAAGGCAAAACTTTTATCTCTCCTTTATAACATACGGCGCAGAAGATAGTCCCGACGGGCTTTTCGGGCGTGCCGCCGCCGGGGCCCGCAATTCCCGTAATGGCTACGCCTATATCGGCGCCCGTGACCTTACACACGCCGCGCGCCATCTCGAAAGCCGTCTCTTCGGACACCGCGCCGTGTTTTAGAAGGGTATCGTGAGAGACGCCCAAAAGATTTTCCTTCATTTCGTTCGAGTAGGTGACGAAGCCGCCGGAAACGCATCCGCTCGAGCCGGGGATATCGGTAAGCCGCTTTAAAAGCAGCCCGCCCGTGCACGACTCCGCGGCGGCTATAGTCAGACCTTTTTCGCAAAGCCCGCGCACGACGACCTCTTCAAGCGAGCTTACGTTCACGCCGTAGATAACGTCGCCCAGAATGCCTTTGATCTGTTCGACAATCGGGGCGCAAAGGGCTTTGGCTTTTTCGGCGGTTTCGGCGCGCGCCGTGACGCGCACCTCGCATTCGCCGTCTTTGGCGTAGGGGGCGACCGAGGGATTTGCCGCGTCCATAAGGAAGGACAGCTTATCCTCCATCTGCGACTCGCCCATGCCGAATATTTTTATAAAGTCGGAGCTTATGACTCCGCCGAATTTGTTTTCAAGATAGGGCACCGCGCGCAGTCTGAAAACGGGGGTACATTCGCGCGGGGGACCGGGCAGCATTATGACGGTGCAGCCGTCCGCCTCGAAAGCGCAGGCGGGCGCCGTGCCCCAGTCGTTCTGAAGCACCGTGCAGCCCTCGGGCAGATACGCCTGCTTTAAATTGTTCGGGGTCATGCGGTCGCCCATTTTTTCGCGGAGCTTGCGCGTTTCGTCCTCAAACTCTATAAGCTTTTTGCCGAACGCCTTGCACAGAGTTTCCTTGGTAAGGTCGTCGCACGTGGGGCCGAGGCCGCCCGTCGTAATAATAAGCTCCGCCCTTTTGCGGGCGACGCTCACGCACTCGGAAAGCCGCTGCGGATTGTCGCCGCATACCGTGTGGAAAAACACGTTCACGCCGTGCTCGGACAGGGTCTGCGATATCATCTGCGCGTCGGTATTGGCTATCTCTCCCAAAAGTATCTCGGTGCCCACCGATATTATTTCACAGTTCATAAAGTTATCCTTTCAACGCCCTGCATAGCTTCCTCGACTAACGCGTCGACGTCTAAGCGCGCCTCCTGCCTCTGTACGTTTTCAAGGCGGGGCTTTGTCTGCGGGTGCCGCGGGGTAAAGACGGTACAGCAGTCTTCATACGGAAGGATGGACGTTTCAAACGCGCCTATCCTGCGCGATATCCTGACTATCTCTTCCTTATCCATCCCTATAAGGGGGCGGAAAACGGGAAGAGAGGACGCTTCGTTCGTTACGGTTATCGCCTCAAGAGTCTGGCTCGCGACCTGCCCTAAGCTTTCGCCCGTTATAAGACAGCCGCAGTTTTGTATTGAAGCGACTTTTCCGGCTATGCGCATCATAAATCTGCGCATTATTACGGTAAAGTAATCCTCGGCGCATTTTTCGCGTATCTCGGTCTGGATATGGGTGAAGGGCACGACCGATACGGTCAGAGGCCCGTTCCAGCCCGAGAGGATGGCGGCGAGGTCCAAGACCTTCTGCTTGGCTTCTTTCGAGGTGTAAGGGTAGCTGAAAAAGTGAACGGCGGAAAGGTCGAGCCCGCGCTTTGCCATCATAAAGCCCGCGACGGGCGAATCTATGCCGCCCGACAAAAGGAGCATACCGCGGCCGCTCGTGCCGACGGGAACGCCGCCCGCGCCGGGAAGGCGCTCGGCGCCTATATAGGCGTGCTCTTCGCGCACGTCGACCTCTACGCAAAGATCGAAGTTTTCCATATCGGGCTTTAAATGGGGATACGCGTCCTGCAAGTATCCGCCGACCGTCGCCGCTATCTCGGGGGAAGTTAAGGGGAACTTTTTGTCGGTGCGCTTGCACTTTACGCGAAAAGACTTTACGCCGCAAAGCGCGTCTTTTAAAAACACGCCGCCCTTTTCGCAGATATCGTCTATATCCTTGTCGCAGACCGCGGCGCGGCACACGGCAACAATGCCGAACACCTTCTGACAGACGGGGACGGCTTTTTCTATATCCGAGCCGTTTTCGGGCGTGACGTATACCGTCGACTGACAGCTTTTAACGTGAAAGTCGCCGACCTTTTTGAGCCGGTGCCTTAAGGTCGCGCAGAGCTTATCCTCAAACTTGCCGCGGTTAAGGCCCTTTAAGACCAGCTCGCCGCATTTCAAAAGAAGTACCTGATCCATTTTTACTCCTGTCGGATTATTTCGGAGAGGGCGCGGCAGAACGCCGTTACCTCTTCCTTTGTGTTTTCGGGGCAAAAGCTTACGCGCAGCGCCGCGTCGATATTCTCACGCGGAAGGCGCATGGCTTTGAGAACGTGAGAGCTTTTCCCGCGCGAGCACGCCGACCCGCCCGAAACGAAAAAGCCGCGGTCGGAAAGCATGCGGACGAGCACCTCGCTTCTCAGCTTTTGCGGGGATATATTTACTATATGCGCGCTCGAGCTTTCGGGGCTGTTGAGCGCGTAAGGGAAATCGAGGTTTTCAAGAAGCGTTTTTTTAAGGTCTTTAAAATGCGTTATATTATCGCCGAGCGCGGCGTGCCTGTTTTTTGCCGCCGCAGCGAAGGCGAGGACGGCGGGCAGCGCCTCGGTGCCCGAGCGAAAGCCGTTTTCCTGACCGCCGCCGTAAAGAAGGGGGCGCAAAACGAGGCCTTTTTTGACGAACAGCGCGCCGCAGCCCTTTACGCCGCCTATCTTGTGCGCAGAGAAGCTGCAAAGATCGACGTTTTCAAGGTCAAGCGGCAGCTTGCAGAAAAGCTGTACCGCGTCAAGATGGAAAAGGGCGCGGGGGTTTATTTTATGCAGAGCCGCCGCCGCTTCGCCGTAAGGGAGCAGCGCGCCCGTTTCGTTGCAAACGCCCATAAAGGACGCAAGGACCGTATCGGGGCGGAACGCCGCTTTTATTTTGTTTATATCGACCGAGCCGTCCCTTTCCGGGGGAACAAGCGTTACCTCAAATCCGTCCTCGCGCAGGCGCTTGAGCGTATTGAGAGTGGCGTCGTGCTCTATTTCCGAGCTTACTATATGTTTTCCGAGATGCTTGTTTTTGAACGCCGCGGAGAAAAGAGCCGTATTTATGCTTTCGGTGCCGCCCGAGGTAAAGTAAAGCTCGCGTTCTTCCGCCGAAAGGATATCGCAGAGCGTCCGGCGCGCGTCCTGCAAAAGCTCGCGCGCGGCTTTGCCCGCCGCGTGAAGAGAGCTCGGATTTCCGTAGACCTCCGTCATGGCTTTTAAAGCGGCGTCCTTCGCGGCGTCCGAAACGCGCGTCGTCGCGGCGTTGTCGAGATAAACGCTCATTTCATTTTCGCCCAGCTGTCCTTTAAGGCGACCGCGCGGTTGAATACGAGACGACCCTGCGTACTGTCGCGGTTATCTAAGCAGAAGTAGCCCGTTCTCATAAACTGGAAGCGGTCGGAAACGGAAGCGTTCGCGAGCGACGCCTCCGCCTTACAGCCGTAAAGCGTTTCAAGCGAATCGGGATTTAAGCACGCGATAAAATCCTCCTGCGCGTCGGGATCGGGCACCGAGAAGAGATTGCCGTAAAGGCGCACCTCGGCGTCGACGCAGTCGCGGGCGTTGACCCAGTGTATCGTGCCCTTGACCTTTCTGCCGTCGGGCGCGTCGCCGCCGCGGGTAGCAAGGTCGCAGTCGGCGAATATTTCGGTAACGACTCCGTTTTCGTCCTTTTTACAGCCGGTGCATTTTATTATATACGCGCCCTTAAGGCGTACCTCGCCGCCGACGAAAAGGCGGTTATACTTGGGAACGGGGACTTCCATAAAGTCTTCGCTCTCGATATAAAGGTCGCGGCTGAAGGAAACCTCTCGGACGCCGTCTTCGGCGCGTTCGGGGTTGTTTTCGACCGTAAAAAGCTCTGTCTTGTCTTCGGGATAATTGTTGAGCGTGAGATTTACGGGGCGAAGCACGGTCATAACGCGGCGCGCCGTCGCGTTCAGCTCTTCGCGCAGGCAGTGCTCCAGAAATCCGTACTCGACGGTAGAGGGCACCTTGGCGACGCCTATCCTCTCGCAGAAATTGCGTATGGCGGTCGGCGTATAGCCGCGGCGGCGCAGGGCGCAAAGGGTGGGCATACGCGGATCGTCCCAACCCGAGACCCTCTTTTCCTCGACGAGGCGGCGGAGCTTGCGCTTGCTCATGACGGTATAGTTTATACCGAGCCGCGCGAACTCTATCTGTCGCGGATGCGACGGGACGGACACGTTGTTTATGACCCAGTCGTAAAGGGGACGGTGATCCTCGTACTCAAGCGAGCAGAGGGAATGGGTTATGCCCTCTATCGCGTCCTGTATCGGGTGGGCGAAGTCGTACATCGGGTAAATGCACCAGCGGTCGCCCTGCCTGTGGTGTTTAAAGTATCTTATGCGGTAAATGACCGGGTCGCGCATGTTGAAGTTGCCCGAGGCAAGGTCTATTTTCGCGCGAAGGGTCATAGAGCCCTCGGGAAACTCGCCGTTTTTCATGCGCTCGAAAAGGTCGAGGTTTTCCTCTATCGGTCTGTCGCGCCAGGGGCTTACCGCCGGGTTTTTAAGGTCGCCGCGGTATGATTTGAATTCGTCCGCCGAAAGCTGGCAGACGTAGGCGAGACCTTTCTTTATAAGCTCTATCGCGTACTCGTAGGTCTGCGCGAAGTAGTCCGAGCCGTAGTAAAACCTGTCGTCCCAGTCAAAACCGAGCCAGTGTATGTCTTCTTTAATGGCGTCGACGTACTCGGCGTCCTCTTTCGCGGGGTTGGTGTCGTCCATACGCAGGTTGCATATGCCGCCGAAGCGTTCCGCGGTGCCGAAATCGATGCAAAGCGCCTTGCAGTGGCCGATGTGCAGATACCCGTTCGGCTCGGGCGGAAAGCGCGTGTGTATCTTTTCGCATTTTCCCTTTTCAAGGTCTTCGACTATGAACTCTTCGATAAAATTGTTGGGCGTGAAGTTTTCCATATCCTTATATCCTTTCGAGATACTTGTTTATTCTTGAAACTACCGCGTCCTGCCCCAGAACGGCGCAAACGGCGTGAAGGTCGGGGGTGTTTTTCCTGCCGGTTATCGCGACGCGCACGCATGAGCTTACGTCGCCGACGTGGCCCTTAAAGCCCGAGGGGTCGGCTTTGTACTGCTTTACGTCGGGGCAGAAACCGAGCGGCTCGCAAAGGGCGCGTATCTTTGAAAACCAGGTATCCTTGTCGTCGCGGGCGTCAAAGACCTTCAGGTACTCGCGCAAAACTGATTTGACGTCTTCCTTTTCAAGCGGAAGCTCTTCGTAAACGCCTTCAAAAAGCACGTCGTAGAAGTAGGAAACGTAAGAGCGCACCTCGTTCCATTTCGCGATATCCTTTCGCGGCTTCGCGCCGCCGCGGTCTATGGAGAATATCGCGAGGGCGCGCTCTTCGTCCGAAGAAAGCGCGGCGTAAAGATCTTTGTCGTATTTTTCAGCCCATTTTAAAGCCGCGTCGTAAACCTCGCGCGCCGTCATAAGGGAAATGACCGAGGAAGAAACGCTGTTTAGCTTCGCGAGGTCGAACAAGGCGCCCGAAGGGCTCATTTTATTGAGGGCGAAGGGGAATTTTTTATAGCTTTCGGTCTTGTTCTGTCTGCGCCAGTCCTCAAAGTTCGAGTTGGCTATCGTGAGAAGATATTCGCAGACGGCGTCGGCGGGATAGCCTTCGTCCACGAAATAGCTGACCGCCGCCTCGGGGTCCTTGCGCTTTGAAAGCTTGCGGCGCGAGCCGTCCTCTTCCTTCATTATGCTCGGCACGTGGGCGTAGCGCGGCGCCTTAAGCCCGCACAGCCAAAAGAGCTGAAGATGTATCGGGGCGGAGGCGATCCATTCCTCGCCGCGCGTGACGGTAGTAACGCGCATGAGCGTGTCGTCCACGACGTGGGCGAAGTGATAGGTCGGTATCCCGTCGCTTTTTAAAAGCACGACGTCGACGAAGTTTTCCTCCATCTCTATATCGCCGCGTATGACGTCGCGGAACTTTACCCTGCCGCCCGGCTTGCCGGGTGAGCGCAGACGCACGACGTAGCTTTCGCCCGCGTCTATCCTGCGCTTTATCTCGTCAAACGTAAGGCCGCGGCAGCGCGCGTACTCGCCGTGGTAGCCGGGGGTGACGTTCTTCTGCTCCTGCGCCTTTCTTATTTCGTCTATCTCTTCGGCGGAGCAGAAGCAGGGGTAGGCGAGCCCTTTGGAAACAAGGTCCTTGCAGAAAACGTGATAGTAATATTTTCTGCGGCTCTGCACGTAGGGGCCGTAATCGCCCTTTTCGCTGCCGTCGGCGCTGACGCCCTCGTCAAAGCGTATACCGAAATCGGAAAGGCCGTTCACTATGATGGGAACGCCGTCCTCCATCTCGCGCTTTTTGTCGGTGTCCTCAATGCGCAGGATGCACACGCCGCCCGTAAGATGCGCCGCGCGTTCCGCCGCCTGAGAGGCGAAGACTCCGCCTATATGCAGAAAGCCGGTGGGGCTGGGCGCGAAGCGCGTGACCTGCGCGCCGGGCGGAAGCTCGCGCGGGGGAAAAGCTTTTGTCATAAGCTCTTCGGGCGTCTCAATTACGTCGGGGAAAAGAAGATCGGCAAGTTTTGAATAATCGCTCATAAAAAACACTCCGGTAAAAATAGGTATTATTAAAATATTATACTATTATTATTCATATATTTCAATAAAAAACGTCAAAAAGTCAGTTAATAAAAAAATAAAAAAATATGAAGGTTTTTTGTGGATAACGAAAGAAAGATATGATACAATAATTGGGAACTTAAGAATTTCGGCAAACGGGGTTTAGATAATGCAGGGAAAAAGAACGGCGCCTAAAAAAACAAATCCTATAAAAACGCTTATCGCGGTCTTTTCCGTGATAATAGTCCTTATGATAGCTTTCATTATATATATGCTCACCGCCGCGCCCAAGCAGCGCCCGGTACCGGTTTACGACGACGGCGACAGCGTTTCCGAAACGGTGAAGCCCAAGGAAGAAAAAAAGCTTAAGGACCAGTTTTACACCTTTTTGCTCGTCGGCACGAACGACGATTATAACGCCGACACGATAATGCTCGGCTCGATAGACATGAAGACCCTAAAATGCAATCTGATATCCATACCGAGGGACAGCTACGTCGACACGAGCGGAAAAATAAAAAGGATAAACAGCACCTACGGAAAGGACGGCATAGACGGGCTATGCAAGACCGTCTACGGCATATCGGGCGTTTATCCGCAGTATTACGCGATCCTTAATATGAAGTCGTTTATCAAGGTCGTCGATATCATAGGGGGCGTAAAATACTACGTTCCCATGCGTATGTATCACCCCGACGCGCAGGAGCAGTATACGATAGACCTTCAGAAGGGCTGGCAGACGCTCGACGGCAGACACGCCCTGCAGCTCGTCCGATTCCGCGGTATGAAGGGGTCGGATTTCGGCAGACAGGACCTGCAGAAGGACTTTTTGGTGGCGACGCTTTCGCAGGTGCGCGAAAAGTTCACGCTTTCCAAGGCGGGCGATATAATAGAGACCATTTCAAAGAGCATAAAGACCAATATGAGCGTCAAGGATATGGTGTGGTTCTACACGAACGCCGTAAACAAGATGGATCTTGAAGAGGATATCGTCTTCCACACGATGCCGTATAAGGGAACGGGCATTTACAATTCGCAGGACTACGTTTTCCTCGACAAAGAGGGCATAGCCGAGCTTGTAAATCAGACGGTCAACCCTTATACGACCGATATAGAGCCGGACGAGCTGAACGTTTTAGACCCGAGATAAAAGAAAAAACGGACTTTTGTGAAAAAAGTCCGTTTTTTTGCGTCGATTCTTGAAAAGTACCGAAAAAGGTACTATAATAAAACTATACAAAAGCATAATTTATATTTAAGGGAGGAAAAGCGTATGATCTTTAATATTTACGGAAAAGCGCTCGCTGTTCTCGCGAAAAAACCTTTCAGACTTTGGGGCATATCGCTGCTCGTGAACTTCGTTTTTATACCGTTGAGCTATCTTCTCGGCGGCCCCGTTCTGCTTATAGGCGTAATTGCCGCTTATCTGCTTATCGCGGCTATGGCGAACATCTTTCTTAAAGGCTATCGCGGCGAAGAGGATCTTCACGTCGTCGACGCTTTCGGCACCTTTAAGGACTTCAAGACGGGCAAAAGAGTCGTCTGTTCCCTCGCGTGGGCGGATCTGTGGGCGTTTTTATGGGGGCTTATCCCTTTCGCCGGCATAGTTTTCGCCGTTATAAAGCATTATGAATACGCCTTCGCCCCTTATATTGTGATGGAGGAAAAGGACCTTGCGCCCACAAAGGTAAAGGAAAGGTCTTCGGAGCTTACAAAGGGATACAAGTCCAAAATGTTCTGGGCGGACGTTCTTTTCTGGGTGCTTGCCGGAGTTATTGCAATCATACTCGGCTTATTTGCGAGAATCCCTTATATAGGCGTTCTTTTCGGAATAATCCTTTTCGTTTTCGAAATATGCGTAGTGGCTTTCGGCGGTCTGTTTTTAGGTCTCGTTCGCGCGGCGTTCTACGATGAGATAACGGGCGCCAAGAACAACGCGGTATACGTTGACGCGCCTGCGGATCCTGCGCCCGAGATGACCGAAACCACAACCGAGCAGTAATAAGCTTTCAAGCAAAATCAAAAAGGGGCTTTCAAAGCCCCTTTTTGTTATGCTTTTATTTATTTGTTCGCGTCTAAATAGGATTGCAGAATGACCGAGGCGGCGACCGCGTCAACGAGCGCGCGCTGCTTCTTTTTCTTTTTGCCCGCGTCGGACAATATGCGGTTCGCCGTGACGGAGGTAGATCGCTCGTCCCACAAAACGACAGGTACGGCGGTCTCTTTTTTCAGAAGTTCGGCAAACGCGCGCGCTTTTTCGGCGCGCGGGCCCTCGGTGCCGTCCATATTGAGAGGAAGCCCCACGACAATAAGAGACGCGCCTTCGGCGGCGATCTCCGAAAGAAGCTTTGAAATAAGCTCTTCGCGGCTCCTCGCGGTAAGAGTCAGCGCGCGCCCCGCGATAACGCCGAGCCCGTCGGAAAAAGCGAGGCCCGTGCGCACGTCGCCTAAATCTATCGCGGCTGTTTTCACATTCATCAACTCCCGAAATAATTATAGCACAAGACGTCAAACTGTGGTATATTTATTTGGGGTGACGAAAATGGATAAGAAAACGCTTGAAAAAATTGACGGATTTGTCGAGGAAAACAGAGAAAATATAGTAAACGACCTTTTTGAGCTTTGCCGCATACCCTCGGTAAGGGGCGAGCCGGAGGCGGGCGCGCCCTTCGGGAAATATCCCAAAGAGGCGCTTTTAAAAGCGTGCGAGATAGCCGAAAGATACGGCATAAAGACCGAAATAAATACCGAAAGAGGTTACGCAGAAATGACTCTCGGCGCGGGCGAAAAGACGCTCGCCGTGTTAGGGCACGTCGACGTCGTGCCCGCGGGAGAGGACTGGACGGTGACGGGACCTTTCGAGCCGGTGCTTAAAGACGGCTGGCTTTACGGAAGAGGCACGACCGACGACAAAAACGGCGTTATCACGGGTATTTACGTTCAGCGTGCGGCAAAGGAGCTCGGGCTTCCGTTCAGGTCGCGCCTTCTCACGATAGCCGGCTGCTCGGAAGAGACGGGCATGGAGGATATTGAAAACTACGCTAAGGATAAAAAGGCGCCCGATTTCTGCATGGTGGCGGACGCCAATTTCCCCGCCTGCTTCTGCGAAAAGGATATATCAAATTTCGTCATAGGCGCGCGCTTTCCCTTTAAGGATATTAAAGAGATAAAGGGCGGCGTGGCGTTCAACGCCGTCGCGGCTAAGGCGCAGGCGTTCATCCCTGCATCGGAAGGCATGAAAAAAGCCCTTTCGGCGCTCTGCGGCGCGTGCGGGGACTTAAGTCTTACGGAAGAAAATGACGCGCTTGTTTTAACGGCGAAGGGGATCACGGCGCACGCTTCCGCCCCGAAAAACTCCAAAAACGCCGTTTATATCCTCTGCGACGCGCTGTCGGGCGTAAAAGAGCTTTGCGAAAACGACAGAAAGATACTTTCGGCGGCTGCCGAGGCGATAAAGGATCCCTACGGCGCGGGGCTCGGGATAGCCGCCGACGATACCGAAACGGGAAAGCTTACGAGCGTGTGCGGCCTTGCCGCGACTGAGGGCGGAGGAAAGTTCGTTCTGACCTTCAACATCCGCTTCGCGCGCGCGTCGAGCATGGAAAAGGTAACGGCGGGCGTTACCGCCTTCTGCGATAAAAACGGCTTTGCCCTTATAAGCTCGAACGTGGGGCCCGGCTATTACAACGACCCGAACGGCCCGAAGATCTCGGCGCTTATGGATATTTACAGAGAGATAACGGGCAAAAAGGACTCGAAACCCTATTTTATGGGCGGCGGCACCTACGCCAAGCATTTAAAAAACGCCGTGGCGTTCGGGCTAAACTTCGGAAGCCGCGCGCCCGGGCTTCCCGCGGGGCACGGCAAAGAGCACGAGCCGGACGAGTCGTATAATTTAGATGAGTTTTTAAAGGGAATAAAAATATACATCGCGTCGGCGCTTGAGATGGACGGCATAATTAACGCGTAAAAGCCCCGGATATTTTCGGAAACGGAGAGAAATATGGACGCGGAGCAGCTTAAAATAATAGACTCGTTCGTAGATAAAAACGCCGCGGGGGCGCTGGAAGAGCTTCTGGAGCTTTGCCGCATACCCTCGGTAAGGGGCGAGCCGGAGGCGGGCGCGCCATACGGCAGATATCCCAAAGAGGCGCTTTTGAAAACGTGCGAGATCGCCGGAAGGTACGGCATCGCCTCGCGCATAAACGAAGAGGACGGTTACGCCGTGCTTTCCTGCGGGGAAGGGGACAAAAGCGCGGCGATAGTCGCTCACGCCGACGTCGTGCCGGCGGGCGAGGGCTGGACGGTGACGGGCGCGTTCGAGCCGCGCGTAAAAGACGGTTTTATTTTCGGGCGCGGCGTCATAGACGACAAGCTCGGGATAATCGCCGGCATATACGCGCAAAGGGCGGTAAAGGAGCTTAAGCTCGCGCCCTCGCTGCGCGTTCTGACGGTGGCGGGCAGCTGCGAGGAATCGGGCATGAAGGATATAAAGGCGTTCACCGAAAAGGAGCCCGCGCCCGACCTCTGCATTGTAGCCGATTCGCGTTTCCCCGCCTGCTTCTGCGAAAAGGATATAATAAATCTGACGGTTTTCTCGGATAAACCGTTTGAAAACGTTTCGGAACTTGCGGGCGGCGCGGGAGGAAGCGTGCCCGCCTCGGCGTTCGCGAGGATAAAAAACGCGCCCGGAATAAAAAAAGAGCTTTCCGCCGTCTGCGCCGGAAGAGAAGACCTTGAGCTTTCCGAAACGCCCGAAGAGCTTGTTTTAAAAGCCGCGGGCATACCCGCGCACACGGCGCACCCCGAGGGCTCGAAAAACGCCGTGCACGTTCTTTTATCGGCGCTGTCAAAAATTGACCTGCCCGGTGAAAACGATTTGAATATCATAAAGGCCGCGGCGGCGGCGACAGAGGGGTATCTCGGAAAAGGGCTCAATATTGAAGCCGAGGACGAAAAGACGGGATATCTTACGTCGGTCTGCTTTAAGGCGGAAACGCGGGAAAACGCGCTTTTCCTGCGCTTTAATATAAGGGCGTGCAGGGGCGCTTTCTTTGAAGATATAAAGGCGGGCGTCCTGCGCTTCTGCTCTGAGCGCGGCTTTACCCTTGAAAAGGCGACGCACAGAGAGGGCTATTACAAGGACCCTGCGGGCAAGGCGATAAGCGCGCTTATGGACGTATACCGCGCGGTCACGAAAGACGCGGACGCCGCGCCCTTCTGCACGGGCGGCGGCACTTACGCGAGATACCTTAAAAACGCCGTCACCTTCGGCCCCGATTTTCTGCGGACGCCCGATTTTCTGCCGCCGGGGCACGGGCGCGAGCATCAGCCCGACGAATGTTACTCTTTTGAAGACTTCAAAAAGGCGCTTAAAATATATATCGCGGCGGTCTGCGCCGCGGAAAAGATACTGTAAAAAACGGCAAAATAATAAGAAGGAGACGCGGCGCGTCTCCTTCTTTACTTAACGGTCTTACTGAATATATGCGGAGCTCTTTATGCTCTCATAGAACTGCGCGCGGGAAGCCTGCATATAAGGGGCAAGCCATAAAAAACCTACGCCAAAAAGCAAATAACTTATTATGATCCATCCGATAAAGCTTAATTCGAGCACAAAGAGATCCCATTTATGCCCCTGCATCATAGCCTTGCTTGCGTCTATGCACTTCCGCCAGTCATAGTCGGGGTTATCCGCTTTGATAAAATACGCCATAGAGTAAGAATACTTTTTGATTATTCCGGGTATGACGAAAAGCAGCGACCAAAGGAATACAAATACCGAGGTCATAAGTCCGATAAGGAAGGTTTGTGAAAAATCACCGGTAAAGCCTTTGAAAAGATCCTCTATCTTCATTTATTCTCCGTCGCGCGCCTGCTTTAAAAACATAGTTTTAAAACCGTAACGAAGAGGACCGATGATAATCAGTATACCGATAGCGGGAAGAATAGTGCCGGCCGCGCTTACGATCAGCGAAAATATAAATGCGACGAGGACTGCCCAAAGCCACGTGTCGCCGAATATCTGCATACCGAGCTGCTGCCTGGCTTTTTCTTTTATCTCTTTCCTTGTCACGATAAGACCTCCTTCAAAGCGCTTATCTTTCTTCGCGGAAATATGAAAGACCTAAAGCCTCGGGCGGCTGAGATTCGCGCTTGTTGCGCATGCTCGTCAGCACGAGGACGATAAGCGTCACGAGATAGGGGAGCATTTTGTAAAGCTCTTTGACCGAAAGGAGCATGCCCGTCGGGATGAAAAGATAAAGTATGTAAAGACCGCCGAAGAGGATGGAGGCGGGCACGCCGACGTTCGGGCGCCACACGGTAAATATGACGAGGGCTATCGCGAGCCACCCTCTGTCGCCGAAGGCGTCGTTCGACCAGACGCCGCAGGCGTAGTCCATAACGTAGTAAAGGCCGCCTAAGCCCGCTATCATACTTCCTATGCAGGTCGCGCCGTATTTGTAGCGCGACACGTTTATTCCGGCGGCGTCGGCGGTTTTCGGGTTTTCGCCGACGGCGCGCAGCTCAAGCCCGACGCGCGTCTTTTTTATAATATACGCCGTAATGAAGGCGATAATTATAGCGGCGTATGCCATAAAGCCGTAAGAGAGGAATATTTTTCCGAACCAGCCGAGGTCTTTCGCGAAGGGCAATTGCGCGGCGAAATACTTATGCGTCGCAGAAAGCGCTATGCTCGGCACCTCGCTTTTCGTAAGCTTTATCAGCGAGCCGCCGAAGAAGTTGCCGATCCCAATGCCGAAGGTCGTTATCGCAAGGCCCGTCACGTTCTGATTCGCGCGAAGCGTGACCGTAAGAAAGCAGTATATAAGCCCCATAATAAGCGAGCCCAGAAGCGAGCAGAGAAGTGGGACGCCTATGGCGAAAACCGCTTTCATTTCGGCGGCGGGGACCGCCTGCTCGTAAAGAAACGCGCCTATAACGCCGCAAATGCCGCCCGTGTACATAACGCCGGGGATACCGAGGTTTAAGTTGCCCGATTTTTCAGTCAGAGTTTCGCCGCAGCTTCCGTAAAGCAGAGGTATGCTCTGCACGACGGCGCGGGGTATAAAGGATACTAAATCAAACATGCTTTACTTCCTCCTTTGCGCCCTTTTTGCGAAAGCTGATCTTGTAGTTTATGAAGAACTCGCAGCCTATTATAAAGAATAGTATCACGCCCGTAAGTATGTCCGAGAAGGATTTGTTAAGCGAAAATACCGTAGCTATCTCGCTCGCGCCGCGGTTTAAGAAGACGAGCAGGAAGCTTGTGAATATCATAAAGATAGGATTGAATTTCGCGAGCCACGATACCATGACGGCGGTAAAGCCGCGGCTTTCGCCTATGGTCGTCGTTATCGTGTGGTCGGTGCCGCCGACTAAAAGAAGGCCTGCTATGCCGCATATCGCGCCCGACAGAAGCATCGTGCGGATAATGACCTTTTCGACCTTTATGCCGACGTATCTTGCCGTTTTTTCGCTTTCGCCGACGACCGAAATCTCGTAGCCGTGCTTCGTATAGTTAAGATAAACGTACATAAGCACGGTGAGGACGGCGACGACTATAATATTGAGAAGGTATTTCTGACCGCCTATCTGCGGCAGCCAGCCCGCCTCGCTCGACTGATTTATTATGCCGATTTTTCCCGAGCCCTTCGGCACCTCCCATACGATGATGAAGAAGGCGACGAGCTGAGTCGCTATGTAGTTCATCATAAGGGTGGCAAGCGTCTCGTTGGTGTTCCACTTAGCTTTGAAAAGCGCGGGGATAACGCCCCATATCGCGCCCGCCGCAATCGAAGATATTATCATGATCGGGATAAGCGCGCCGTTTGAAAGCTTGTCGCCCAGAAGTATCATGCACGCGGCGGCGGCAAGACCGCCGATAAGAAGCTGCCCCTCGCCGCCTATGTTCCAGAAGCGCATGCGGAAGGCGGGGGTGACGGCGAGCGACACGCACAGAAGTATCGAAAGATTCTGGAAAAGCACCCACGTCTTTCTCGGCGTGCCGAATGCGCCTTTAAAGATGGTTATATATATTTGTATGGGGTTTTCGCCCGTCAACAGCATGGTTATCACGGCGCAGACTATAAGCGCGGCGATTATGGCGGCGGCCCTTATAGCCCACGCCTTGTACCAGGGGATATTCTTCCTTTTAACTATATGGAACAAGGGATTTCTGACCTTTTCATTCGCCATCTTTAGCCCCTCCGACCCGCGTCATCATAAGCCCGACCTCGCGCTTCTGCGCGCTCCTTCCGTCTACTATGCCCGAAACCTTTCCGCCGCAAAGTACGAGTATGCGGTCGGAAAGCTCCAAAAGCACGTCTAAGTCCTCGCCGACGTAAATTACGGCGACGCCCTTTTCCTTCTGCTTGTTAATAAGGTCGTATATCGTATAAGAACTGTTTATGTCAAGCCCTCTTACGGCGTAAGCGGTAAGCAGAACCTTCGGCGCCAGCGCAATTTCGCGCCCGACGAGCACCTTCTGCACGTTGCCGCCCGAAAGCTTTCTTACCTGCGTGTTTATGCCCGGCGTGTTCACGTCAAGGTCTTTTATTATTTTCCCCGCGAGCGCGTAGGGGTTTTTGCGGTTTAAGAAGGGGGATTTTCCGTGCCTGAATGAGCGGAGCATCATGTTTTCCGAAATGTCCATATTCCCGACAAGCCCCATGCCGAGCCTGTCCTCGGGCACGAAGGAAAGCGACACGCCAAGCTCCATTATCTCGAGCGGGTCCTTGCCGATAAGCTCTTCGGGGTTTCCGTTCTCGTCGTAATAGGTTATGCTGCCGCTTTCGACCGTCTGAAGCCCGGCTATCGCCTCTAAAAGCTCTTTCTGCCCGCAGCCCGATATGCCGGCTATCCCGAGTATCTCGCCCGAGCGCGCCTCGAAGGATACGTCGTCGAGCTTCAAAATGCCGTCTATGTTGCGGACGCTTAAATGCTTTACCTCAATTTTCTTTTTCGGGTCCTTCGGCTCGGGTCTTTCTATCGAAAGAGTGACCGGGTGCCCGACGAGCATGTTCGTAAGCTCGGCGGCGTTGCTTTCGCTCGTTTTCATATCGCCGACGAATCTGCCGCGGCGGAGTATCGCCACGCGGTCGGAAAGCTCTTCGACCTCGTTGAGTTTATGGGTTATTATGACTATCGTCTTGCCCGCGTCGCGCATGTTGCGCAGAACGGCGAAAAGCTTGTCCGTTTCCTGCGGGGTAAGGACGGCGGTCGGCTCGTCGAGTATCAGTATGTCGGCGCCGCGGTACAAAAGCTTGACTATTTCGACCGTCTGCTTCTGAGAGACGGACATATCGTATATTTTCTGTTTGGGGTCGAGATCGAAGCCGTACTTTTCGCAAAGCTCGGTTATGCGCTTTGAGACGGCGTTAAGATCGAGCTTGCCTTTTTCGCGAAGACCTAAAACTATGTTTTCCGCGGCGGAAAGCACGTCGACCAGCTTGAAATGCTGATGTATCATGCCTATGCCGTTGTCAAACGCGTCTTTCGGGGAACGTATGACTACCTCGCGGCCGTTTATGAAGATCTGCCCCTCGTCGGGGAAATATATGCCCGACAGCATATTCATAAGCGTGGTCTTGCCGCTTCCGTTCTCGCCCAGAAGCGCGAGGATCTCGCCTTTGTATATGTCGAGCCAGACCTTGTCGTTTGCAGTTATGTTTCCGAAGGTCTTGGTGATATTTCGCATTTTGACCGCGGCGACCTTGTTTTCCATGCCTTCACGCTCCTAATAAAAAGGTTATACCGCAAAAGGCAGAACGGCATATATATGCCGCGCTCCCTTTTGCAGTAGAAAAAAGACGATATGGGAAGCCCCGAAGGGCTTCCCATAATATCCTGTTAAATTAACCGAAATTGACGTCGAGGAGGGTTATGCCGTCGATCTTAAGATCGAAGTACGGAGCCGAACGGAACTTGGATTCCGCGAACTCGCCGTCGATGATGACTTCGGTGTCGCCGGTGTAGGCGGCGTCGGTGTCAACGTCGGCAAGATAGGTCGTAAGGGTGGCGCCGTCAACGGTGAAGGTGGCGGTGTCATAGACCTTGCGGGTGCCGGCGATAAGCTCGGCCTTGGCGGCCTCAATAGCTTCGGCTGTGCCCGCGGCGGCGGCCTGCTCGTTTACCTCGGTGAGGGCGACGGAGCCGGTCTCTATGGTGCCCGCCCAGTCGGCTTCTATAGCGGAGCCGTCACGGGTGGCTTCGATGGCGTATACGAAGTAAGGAGTCCAGTCGATCCTGGAAGAAACGATGAAGGTGTTGGGGCAGGCGTCCTTGGTGCTGCCGTTGTAGGAAACGTTGGGAACACCGGCGTTCTCGCAGGCGGTAGGAGCGCCCATGGAGTCGGCGTGCTGGGAGATAAGCTTGCAGTCGTTGGCGATAAGCTTAAGGGCTGCTTCTTTTTCGGCGGTCTCATCATACCAGGAACCGGTGAAGGTGACTTCCATCGTGGCGGTCGGGCAGACCGAACGCGCGCCGAGGAAGAAGGAGGTGTAGCCGGAGATAACTTCCGCGTAGGTGAAAGCGCCTATGTAGCCTATCTTGGCTTCTTCAGCCTTAAACTGGCCCGCTTCGATCATCTCGTTGAGCTTCATGCCCGCGGCAATGCCGGCGAGGTATCTGCCCTGATAGATGTGAGCGAAAGCGTTGTGATAGTTGGAAAGGCCTTCGGTGTGGGCCTTGGTGCCGGTGGCGTGGCAGAACTGCACGTCGGTAAACTCCCGGGCGGCCTGGATCATAAAGTCCTCGTGGCCGAAGGAGTCGGCGAAAATGATGTTGCAGCCGTCGTCCACCAGCTCGGCGGCGGCGTTGTAGCACTCCTGCCCCTCGGGGATGTTGGTGCGCAGGATGTAGGGAACGCCCAGGC
>JAFSVO010000075.1 GCA_017444965.1 Clostridia bacterium
AACCCTATGATATTGGATTCTATATACACGTCGGGATGGTCTATCGAATACCTTACGCCCGCCTGAGCGGCAAGATTTACCACAACGTCCGGACGGTATTTTTCAAAAACGTCCGTAATAAGAGCTTTATCGGCGATACTGCCTTTAACAAAGCTCCATTTAGAAGCGCTTTTCTCCGCCGCCTTTTCAATAATATCAAGTCTGTGGTCTTTAAGCGACGTATCGTAATAATCGTTCAGATTATCTATCCCGACTATAAGCGAGCCTTTCAGCTCGTTCAAAAGATGCACGGAAAGAAAAGCGCCCACAAATCCCGCAGCGCCGGTGACGAATATCGTCTTTCCGTTAAGATCTATCTTGTCTTTCTGCTGCGCGTTCTTTTTATCAATTACTCTCTCATTCATGATAGTTGTCCTTAAATTATTTTTATTAAGCTTAATAACGCAAAACTTACGCGAAAAACCCGTTTAATCCCAGTATAGGGTTTTGCCCGCCCACGGTTTTTCGCCTATCCGTCTGAAAACGGGCTTTTCTATAAGATATATCCTGAAAAGATCGATAACTGTGCAAACTATGTAAACAAGCAGCGTAAACCCTACCGTTTTCAACACCAGTACGGGAAGCGTATTCGTATATAATTCCGGCACGTGCAAGATATCCTTCCACAGAAGCTTTCTCATCGCGTCGCTTGCCGCGTGTATGAGCAAAACGCCGAACGTCGCGGATGAAACGGTATTAATGACCGGCGAATACTTGATATCGATATTCTTGAAAACAAGAAAAGCAAACACACCCACAAGCAGCGCCATTATCTTGTTTGAATCGTTGACAAGATAATACCACCCCGTCATCCCTATCTTTCCGCCGACAAAATCGCCCGCGAATATCCCGAAAATCGAGATCGCGATACAAATCAACAGGAACGGAACGCAATAGCGGTTGTTTTTCATCCAATCGGAAGAATACAAACGGATATACGCGGCAATGAAATAAATCGTCATATACCAAAGAAGGTAACTAAATACGTCGCGGTTAAAGAAGAAAGTTGACGTGATCGTCTGCATAAACAGCAAAAGGAAAATAAGAATCTGCAACTTGCGTTTGTCAAGTTTTTCCAAAAGCAGATTATAAAACGGAATAAACAGATAGAAAAACAGAAAACTGCTGACAAACCCGCCGTTTACTTTTACAAGAGTCGTAAAGACAAGCGTAAACAATCGCGTGATACTTAAGGGTTCTCTTCCCATCGCGCAAAGTATAATAAATATCGTATACCGGTAAAACAGAACCTCAAGATACATCTTCAAAAAGCGTTTTACCGTAACCTTTGACGTACACATAAAATAGCCGGTTATCATTACAAACGCGTTAATGGCTATCTTGCCCCACATTCCCCAGAACTGAAGGAAAAGCATATTGGGCGACCATACGGAAAGATCGTAGTTTTCGGCGATCCCCGAGTTTACGACAAAATGATGCGCAACTATGGAAAACATCGCTATAATGCGGAGAAGCTCAAGATTGCTTTGCCTGCGCTGAGTAGTTCTTATCGGATTATCAGTCGGCATAAAACTCTCTCCTTTATCTGTTCCCGTACATTTCTTCGTAGTATTTTATATAATCACCCGAGGTGCATTCACGCATCCAATCCATATGGTTTTTATACCATTCAATGGTAAGCTTGATCCCGTCTTTAAACATAGTCGTCGGCGCCCATCCAAGCTCGGAGGATGCCTTGCTCGGGTCTATCGCGTATCTTTGATCGTGACCCTTTCTGTCGGCGACGTAAGTTATCAGGCTTTCGGGCTTTCCGAGCTCGCTGAGTATTATTTTTACTATTTCGATATTCGCCTTCTCATTATGCCCGCCGAGGTTATAAACTTCGCCGACTTTTCCCTTTTCAAGCACCGCGAGGATGCCGTAGCAATGGTCTTTAACGTAAAGCCAGTCGCGAACGTTCAGTCCCTGACCGTAGACCGGAAGCGCTTTATCCTGAGACGCGTTGTTTATCATAAGAGGTATCAGCTTTTCGGGGAACTGGTAAGGGCCGTAGTTATTCGAGCATCTGCTGATGGTCACGGGCAGGCCGTAAGTTCTGTGATACGCCTGAACAAGAAGATCCGCCGCCGCCTTTGACGTGCTGTAAGGGCTCGACGTATGGATCGGAGTATCCTCACGGAAGAACAGATCGGGTCTGTCAAGCGGAAGATCGCCGTACACCTCGTCGGTGCCGACCTGATGAAAGCGCTCTATCCCGTACTTCCGGCACGCGTCCATAAGAACGGAGGTACCGATGATATTCGTCTCTAAAAAGATAGCCGGGTTTTCAATAGAACGGTCGACGTGGCTTTCTGCCGCGAAATTGACGACTACGTCCGGACGCTCTTTTTCAAAGATGGAATAAACGCCTTCCCTGTTTCTTATGTCTTCTTTATAAAAAACAAAATTCGGGCTTTTAAACGCGTCGTTCAAAGTATGGATATTCGCGGCGTAAGTCAGCGAATCCACACAGACTATTTTCCAATCGGGGCGCTCGGAGAGCAGAAGATATATGAAATTCGATCCTATAAACCCGGCGCCGCCGGTGACTAACAACGTCATAAAAAACACCTCTTTTAAATGATTATCCTGTCTTCAAGCACGGCTTTAAGATGCTCGCCGTAAGGGCTTTTGCCGTAACGTTTGACGCTTTCGGAAAGCTTTTCCCTGTCTATCCATTCATATCTGTAAGCTATCTCTTCCGGAGCGGATATCGACATACCCTGATACTGTTCGATCATACATACAAAGTTCGTCGCTTTTCTCAAGCTGTCCACCGTGCCGGCGTCCATCCAGGTATAACCTCTGCCGAGAAGCTGAGCGTTAAGGATGTTTTCTTTAAGATACATATCGTTGAGCGTTGTTATTTCGAGCTCGCCTCTTGCCGACGGTTTTACTTTATCGGCTTTGTCGCTGACTCCCTTCGGGTAGAAATAAAGCCCGACTATGGCATAGTTTGACTTTGGCTCTTTCGGCTTTTCCTCTACGCTTATCACGCGGAAATTGCTGTCGTTATCAGTCTTTACACGCTCGATCTCCATTATGCCGAAACGGTGAGGATCTTCTACGTAATAGCCGAAGATGGTGGCTTTGCCTTCCTCAGCCGATCTTTTTGCCGCGGCAAGCTTTGCTCCGAGCCCGTTACCGTAAAAGATATTGTCGCCGAGGATCATGGCGCAGCTGTCGTCGCCTATAAAATCCCTGCCTATCGTAAAAGCCTGCGCAAGTCCTTCGGGCTTTTCCTGAACGGCGTATTCAAGAGAAATGCCGAAAGCCGAACCGTCGCCGAGCAGGCTCTTTATTCTGGGCGTGTCTTCAGGAGTACTGATAATAAGTATTTCTTTTATCCTTGCCAACATTAGCGTTGAAAGCGGATAATAGATCATCGGCTTGTTGTAAACGGGCAAAAGCTGTTTTGAAGTAACGATCGTCAAAGGGTAAAGCCTTGTTCCGGCGCCTCCGGCAAGAATTATTCCTTTCATATAAGTCCTCCATATTATTTATTTCCGCAAGATATAATTATATCGCATATACGGTCTGCGTCTTCAAGCGAAAGGTCCGCGTACATCGGCAAAGTGAGCACTCTGTCCGAAATATGCGCCGCGACGGGCGTTTTTTCCGGGCGCGCCGAAGGCAAACACGCGTAACACTCAAACGCGTTTGGTAAAGGGTAAAAATAGCGTCTGGCATAAACGCCGTTTTCGGCAAGAATACTTTGGACGGTATTTCTGTCTGACGCGAATCCGTCAAAAACGACAGGCAAATACGCGTAATTTGGCTCGACGTCTTTCTGCGGTTTAAAAACCTTAATTCCCGGGACGTTTTCAAGCCTGAGCCAATACCTCTCCGCAACGTTTTTCCTTTTAGCTATTTCGGCGTTTAAATGTCTTAAGTTGCAAATGCCCATCGCCGCCTGAAACTCGCTCATTTTCGCGTTTCCGCCGGCAAACGGCACGCTTTCCTGGCCGTGGATACCGAAATTGCGCAAATCACCGAGCGTTTCAACGAGAGAACTGTCGCCGAAGCACACCGCGCCGCCTTCAATAGTATTGAAGACCTTTGTCGCGTGAAAGCTGAACATTGAGGCGTCGCCAAAGTTCGCGGAAGACACGCCTTTATACTTTACGGCAAAAGCGTGCGCGGCGTCGTAAATCACTTTCAGCCCGTGTTTATCCGCGATCTTCCGTATCTTTTCGACGTC
>JAFSVO010000076.1 GCA_017444965.1 Clostridia bacterium
AAGAGAAGGTTGCCCTGCGGCACGTAGGCGAAAAGGGGGCGCGTTTTTTCGTCGAGCGGCGCTCCCGCCAGAGTTATGCCGCCCTCGTGATCGTAAATGCCCAAAAGGAGCATGAAAAGGGTCGTTTTGCCGCTTCCGGTCGCGCCGGAAATAAGCGTGAACTTATTTTTCGGAATAAAAGCCGAGGCGTTTTTCAATACCTTGCCCCGCCCGTAATCTAAGCTTACGCCCGAAATATCTATCCCGCCGGCTTTTTCGTAAAGCTTTTGCGCGTCCGCCTTTTCAAGCGGCGCGCTCTCGTTTTCCATATCCAAAAGCTCTAAAAGGCGCTCTGCCGACGCCAGCGCGGCGTAGTATTTCGGCATTATCCCGGAAAGCGCCGCGAAGGGCTGCTGCACCTGCGACACGAGCTGCAAAAGCGCCGTCATGGTGCCGACGGTCATGGCGCCGCTCCCCTTTCCTATCGCCGCGGCGCAGTAAATCAGCACGCACAGATACGCCGCGCGGAAGACGAAGAAGAACCCGCCGCCCGTGGAAACGGCCAAAAACGCCCTGCGAAGGCGCGCTTTGAAATGCTCTGTCTGAAGCGAAAGCGCCTTTTCACGCGCTTTTTCCGCGCCGCCGAATATCTTTATTATAAGAAGACGGTCGGTCGATTCCTGCATATAGGCGCGCACTCTGCCCGCCGCTTCCTGCATTTCGCGGTGGCGTTTCTTTATCTGCTTTCTCATAAGGCGTGAGACGGCAAAGACGAGCAGGCCCACCAAAAGAGCCGCCGCGACGAGGTAAAGGTCGAGTATCGCGAGCGCCGCGAAAGCGGCTATAAGGCGCGTTCCTACAGATACGGCGTTTGGGACTATCTCGGTAATACCGGAGCTTACGACCTCGGTATCCGAAAACATGCGGTTTAAAAGCTCGCCCGAATGGTAGCGCGACACGTCGCCGTACCTTTTTTTCATAAGCTCGCCGAAAACGTGGTTTTTAAGCGACATGTTAAGGCTGCCGTCTATCCGCTCGGACAGCATACCCGAGTATATCCGTATAAGCACCTGCGCGACAAGCACCGCCGCCATAACGGCGGCTGTCTCCCACGCGCCGGAGACGCCGTGAAGAGCTTTGTCTAAAAAGCTTTTTGAAAGCACGGCGAAAAGGACCGCCGCCGCGGATACGAACGCGTCGCACAGCATCAGCAGTATAAGTTTTCCTCTATGCCCCGCCGTCCGGGCATATATCCATTTTAAAGCGCGGCTGTCTTTTTTGTTTTCCATAGCTAAATCATAACACATAAAGGGCTGATTTTACAACCGTTTACTTAAAAACCCTTGTAATAAAGACTTATTTTTGGTATCATATTATAAAAAAGGGGGGTCTTTATGCTTTTTGAAGTCGCCGGGCTGCGCGTTTTGGCCGGGAACGAATGCGAATACGTCAAGACCCTCTGCCGCGATTACGAAACGCCGGACGGCGCGCCCGATATATCCGTTTCACTGCCCCCTCTTCCCCCGCGCGAGCAAAGCATAGAGCTTTTGCGCGCCGTGTCCGAGGAAATGCTTAAAAGGGACGGCTTTCTTATCCACTCTTCGGCTATATCCTTTGACGGAAAGGGCGTTTTATTCACCGCCCCGTCGGGCACGGGCAAATCGACCCACGCGAAAAACTGGGTAAAAAGTTTCGGCGCGCGCGTGTCTTATATAAACGACGACAAGCCGATAGTGCGCGTGCGCGACGGCGCCGCCTTCGTTTACGGCACGCCCTGGTGCGGGAAGCACGGCCTGCAGACGAACGCCTGCGCGCCCGTTTGCGCCCTCGTCTTTTTAAAGCGCGGCTCCCAAAACAGCATAAAGCGCGTGTCTCCCGACGATATAATGCCCCTCGTATTCGACCAGATAATGCGGCCCGAGGACCTCTCGCTCATGGACAGACAGCTTACGCTGCTCGACGCTTTTCTTTCGCGCGTCCCCGTTTTCGAGCTTTACTGCACGCCCGACCTGTCTTCCGCCGCCGTCGCGTTCGACGGGCTGAAAGGAGTTTTAAAATGAAAATAAAAGACGGATACATCCTTCGCTCTGTCGCGGGGTCTAATATTGTCGTCGCCGTCGGCGAAGAGAGCCGCAGATTCAATAAGCTTATTAAACTCAACGATTCGGCGGCGTTCATTTTCAAACAGCTTGAAGAAGACGTTACCGAAGACGAGATAGTGGAAAAAATGCTTTCGGAATACGACGTCGCGGAAGAGACGGCGCGGGAAGACGCGCGCGCTTTGATCGCAACGCTTAGGGAGGCGGGGTTGATTGTCCGATAATTTGTCCTTATCCGACCTTGCCCCCGTTATGGAGGAAGTTATCTCCGGCGGCGGCGAGTTTTCCTTTATCCCCGGCGGCGACAGTATGCTTCCTTTTCTCCGGAACGGGCGCGACACGGTGTCGGTGACAGCCCCGCCCGCGCGGCTTAAAAAATACGACGTGCCGCTTTACAGGCGGGCCGACGGCTCTTTCGTGCTTCACCGCGTCATAAAGGTCCTGCCCGACGGCTATACCGTGCGCGGCGACTCGCAGGACCTGCGCGAGCGCGTTTCCCCCTCTCAGATAGTCGCCCTGCTTTCATCTTTTGAGCGAGGCGGAAAAAAGCGTTCGGTAAAAAACCTTTGGTACCGTATTTACTGCGTTTTGTGGGTAAACCTCGGGCTTTTGCGCAGGTTTATCCTTCATTTCATAAGAAAGGACGGCAAAGACCGTGAAAAAAAGTAAAAAATGGCTTCTTCTGATACCGGCGGCGCTTATCATAGCATTAGCCGTTATCGTTATTTCAAATCTCCCGCTTATAAAGACCTTTTACGGCGGGCTCAAGTACGTCGGCAAGGACACCGACGCGATAGCCGTTGAAAAGGACGCCGTGATAAGTGAAAAAACCGAGGAGATAACCGGCGTAAAGATAGGAAAGCTGACCGACGAGCAGAACGAGGCGCTCAAGTCTGGCGAGCTTTCCGAGCAGGAGGCGATCGACATAATCCTCGGCAGGACAAATGCCGAAAATTCGACCGCGCCCGCGCAAAGCGGCGGGGAAGCGTCTTCCGACGATCCCGCGCAGACCGCCGCGCCGACGCCCGAACAGCCCGAGCAGACCGCGCCCGCGCAGCCCGCGCAGAGCGGCGAAGCCGTACCCGCGCCCCCCGTTCAGACCGACCCGCAGATCGAGCGCATACAGGAGCTTGTCGCGACCGTATACGTTTGCAAAAGCACCTTTTCAAACCGCGTCGACGAAATACTGACGCAGGCAAAAAAGGAATATTCGGCGATCCCCGAAGGGCAGCGCACCAGGTCGAAAATAAACGAGCTTGTTTCCAAATACGCCGACGAAGCGAGCAAGCTTGAAACCGAATGCGACAAGCGCGTCGATGAAATTGCCGGCGAACTCTCTACCCTTCTTTCCGAGACGGGCAACGACCCCTCCGTCGCGGAGGATATCAAGACCGCCTACGCCATTGAAAAGGACGCCAAAAAGGCGTACTATATAAACCTTTACAAGTCTAAACTTAACACGCTTTTTTAAGACAATAACGCAAATATCCCGTCGGGCATTCGCCCGACGGGATATTTTTTACGCGTATCTTCGCTTATTACTTAAGCTCTTTTACCCCGGCGCCCTTAAGCGCGAATATGACAGCCGGGATCAAGACTATATGAGCTATTATGCCGGGTATGGAATTGAGCACCGCGCCCGAAATAAACGCTTTCCACGGAAAGCTTCCGCCCGTGATCCCCGCAAGGATGAGGCGCACGACTCCCCAAACTATCCTGCCGCCTATCATTGAAAGGATAAGGGTAACGTAGACGTAGACCGGCTTTTTCGGGAAAGCGCGGTACATAAGCCCCGACAAAAGCCCGTACGCGCAAAGCTCGAACGCCATGGCGACGCCCGTCGGAAAGACAGGCGGCATACCGAAGATGAGAAATCTTAAAAGCGGGGCGATAAACCCGACGGCGGCGCCCCACGCGGGGCCGCAGATAAAGCCGCACAAAAGCACCGGGAAATGCATCGGGCAAAGCGCCTGACCTATCGTCTGTATCTGCCCGGTAAGAAGCGGAAGCACCATGCAAAGCGCGAGAAAGACCGCCGAAAGGATAAGCTTTTTCGTTTTGTCGTTCATTTTTTCCTCCCAAATAATACGGCGCGGCAAAAAGCCGCGCCTTCATGACGTGATATACTCTTCTAAGTTTTCGCCGAAAACCCGCGCAGGCTTCATGCCCGCGCCCTACGGTATCATTATACCGCCCTTTTTACCTGTTGTCAACGAGAGATATGACCTCTTCCGCCGCGCGTGAGATACGCTCCGCCATCTGCATATCGGATACGCCCGCGACGTACACGCCGCATCTGTCGACCGGAACGAGCACCTTTTTCGCCTTCGACTGCCCCACGGCGACCGCCATGCGCGGCGTTGTCTCGCCCAAAAGCGCGTCGGCGACGAGTATGCCCATAGGGCCGCATATCACGTCGGCGTCGCGGCAGGCGACCACCGCGGCGTTTTCACCCGTGGCGGCAAAATCGGGCGAAGCCTTCAGCATATTCTCGGTCGCCGTGCTGTTGGTACCTATCGCGGTTATCTCGCCCGGGCGCATATTGTACTGCAGAAGCTTTTCGATTATCGAGCGGCCCATTTTGCCGCCCTGCCCGTCTATCACGACTATTTTCATAATATCTCCCAAAAATGCCGGAATGCCGCGAAGGGCGGGGTCATTTCCCCGCTTTCGCGGCGTTCTCTTATTTGTTTTTAAGGCGTTTGTCGGATTTTACGGCTATTTTCGTGCCGAGGCTCTGGAATATCTGAACGAGCACTATAAGAAGCACGACCGCGAAGAACATTACGGCGTATTTATACCTGTAGTAGCCGTAGTTTATGGCTATCTTGCCGAGGCCGCCGCCGCCTATAATGCCGCTCATCGCGGTATAGCCGAGTATGGTCGTTACGGCTATCGTCAGGTTGGAGATAAGCGACGGAACGCTTTCGGGGATAAGCACCTTGGTTATTATCTGGAAGGGGGAGGCGCCCATGCTCTGCGCCATTTCAATAGTATTTGGCGACACCTCGCGCAAAGAGCTTTCGGCAAGCCTCGCGATAAAGGGGAACGCCGAAATGACCAGAGGCACTATTGACGCCGTCGTTCCGATAGACGTGCCTATAATGGCGCGTGTCAAGGGTATTACGAGTATCATAAGGATAAGGAAAGGCACCGAACGGAGAAGGTTTATTATGACGTTTAAAACCTGCATTATCCATTTGGGAAGAGGCAGAACGCCGCCCTTTTCGCCGACGACGAGCAGAACGCCCAAAGGCAGGCCTATCACGCACGCGAAGAAGGTCGCGAGCAGGGTGACGTAAAGCGTTTCCCACGTCGCGAGCAGGAACTGCGATTTGATTATCTCCCACGCTTCGGCGAGTTTTTCGGGATCGAAAAGTCCGCTTATCACTGCCTGTTCACCTCCTCCGCAAGAACTCCGTCGTTATCTTTAAGGAACACGCACGCCTTCTGCGCGGCGTCGCGGCTTTCAAAGCTTAAGAGCATCGAGCCGTAGACCTTTTCGCCTATGCTGCGGGTAGAGGCGTAGAAGATGTTCGCGACGAGCCCCTCCTGCTGAGCCATTGATGCGATAAGGGGCTTTCCCGTCGTTTCGGCGCCGTTGAAGACGACCCTTATGAAGTACTGCCCCTCGCAGGCGGCTATCGCCTCGCTTCCGCCCTCGGGGAAGACGAGCTTTTTCGCCGCGGGCGTCTTCGGGTGCGAGAACACCTCGCCCACCTCGCCTACTTCGGCGACCTCGCCGCTGTCGAGTATCGCGACGTGTCTGCAGATACTTTCCACGACGCTCATCTGGTGGGTTATTATTATTACCGTTATGCCGAGTTTTTCGTTTATGTCGCGTATAAGCTCGAGTATAGAGTTGGTCGTCGTGGGGTCTAACGCGCTCGTCGCCTCGTCGCACAAAAGCACTTTAGGCGACGTCGCGAGCGCTCGGGCTATCGCGACCCTTTGCTGCTGGCCGCCCGAAAGCTGCGCCGGATAGGCGTTTTCCTTTCCTTTTAGTCCCACGGTATCGAGAAGCTCAAGCGCGCGAGCGCGCGCGGCGGGTTTGGACATACCCGCAAGCTCAAGCGGAAAGCATACGTTTTTAAGGCAGTTTCTCTGCATAAGCAGATTAAAGCCCTGGAAGATCATCGTTATCTCGCGCCTTGCCGCGCGAAGCTCTTTATCCGAAAGCTTGCCTAAGTCCACGCCGTCCATTATTACGCTGCCCTCGCTCGGGCGTTCGAGCATATTGATACATCTGACGAGGGTGCTTTTGCCCGCGCCGGACATACCTATAATGCCGAAAATATCCCCGTCTTCTATAGACAAGGATACGTTTTTCAGCGCTTCTATCGTGTCGTCCGCCGTTTTAAAGGTCTTGGACAGATTATTTATCTCTATCATAAGGGTCCTCCGAAAGACGCCCGTCGGGGAATTTATCCCCGACGGGTATTGTTCGTTAAGCTTTAATTATTTGCCGAAAGCGGAAAGGTCGGTGTTCTTCGCGCTGTAAACGCCCATCGGCTCAACGTGGATGGCGGCGACGGAAACGATGTGGGTGCCGTTCTCGGCGTTGAAGTCGTCAAGATAAGGAATGTGCTGGAAGTAGTTGGCGTCTATCTCGCCGTTCTCTACTACGAGGTTGGGCTGGACGTAATCTTCAAATTCCTTTATCTCAAGCGTGATATCCTTTTCGGCAAGGATCTCTTTGGCTATAGCAAGGACCTCGGCGTGGGGCGTGGGGGACGCCGCGACGGAGATCTTCTGTCCGGCAAGGGCGGCGTAATCGACGTCGGCGTCAAAGCCGTCGGTCGGATTGTCGACTATCGAGATGACGGCGCCGTCATACTTTTCGGTGATGAAATCGGCGACCTTCTTGCTGGTAAGAGCAGCCGCGAGCGCCTTGACTATGGGCTCTTCCTGTCTGCCGTCTTTGACGCAGAGGATGTTGCCGTAAGCGGAGGCGGAGCCTTCTACCGCGAGGGAATCCTTAGAGGGGTTAAGCCCGCCGGAGAGGGCGTAGTTGCAGTTGATGACCGCGTAGTCGACGTCCTTTAAAAGATTGGGGATCTGAGCCGCTTCGACTTCGTTTATCTCTACGTTGTAGGGATTCTCGACTATGTCGAGCTTGGTGGCGAGTATGCCGGCGCCCTCTTTGAGCTTGATTATGCCGTTGGCTTCAAGAAGAAGGAGCGCGCGGGCTTCGTTGGTCGTGTCGTTCGGTACCGCTATGGTTATTTTCTTCGCGGGGGCGGCGGCCTCTTCGCCGGCGTCGGTCGTTGCGGGCTGCTCCGCGGGCTTCTTTTCGCCGCAGGCGCCGAGGGTGAGTATTACGGAAAGTGCGAGGGCAAGCGCTAAGATTACGGATACTGTCTTTTTCATGGTTTTTTCTCCTTTTTGTTTTTTATGTGTGTTTTTTGTTTTTCTTTTTTGTTTTTGCAGGAGCCTCTGAAGATTCGACGCGTTCATATTGCGTAAAGATTTTTTCGTCAGACGAAACAAAAAGCGGAGTGAATACTTTGTGTATTTACGAGCATTTTTGTGAAGTATGGCGGAAAAAGATCCCGCAAGATGAATGCATGAGAATGTTCGGAGGCGACTTTATAATAAAAGCCCGCCGGTGTTCGACCGACGGGCATTTGTCTTTTTATTCAAAAGAAAAGCTTAACGGTCGTTGCTATTTTCGGACATGCGCATGCCCATGGTGCGCATCATACGCATCATGCCGCTCATCATCCAAAAATAAGAACGAGTCATTTCGCTTTCTCCTTTGCTTTGATGTTAAACACTATACAACCGATTTTTTCCCTTGTCAAGAGTTTTTTTGTATTTTTTCCAAATTTATTTTTATCGCAAGGTCGTCAAGCTGCTTTTGATCGACCGGCGACGGGCAGTCCATCATAAGATCGGACGCGTTCTGCACCTTCGGGAAAGCGATGACGTCCCTTATGTTTTCGGTGCCCGCTATCCACATGACGAGCCTGTCAAGACCGTAGGCGAGGCCGCCGTGCGGGGGCGC
This sequence comes from Clostridia bacterium, assembly GCA_017444965.1. Taxonomy (GTDB): domain Bacteria; phylum Bacillota; class Clostridia; order Oscillospirales; family Butyricicoccaceae; genus RGIG3513. The sequence continues at coordinate 8,086 of JAFSVO010000076.1, forward strand.
GCCGTACTTGAAGGCGTTTATCAGATGGCCGAAGCGCTCCATCGTCTCTTCCTCCGTAAAGCTCAACGCCTTGAACATCTTTTCCTGCACGTCGGGGCGGTGTATCCTTATAGAGCCGCCGCCCAGCTCGGTGCCGTTCAATACTATGTCGTACGCCTTGGCGCGCATTTTTTCGGGCGCCGTCTCGAAAAGCCCTATATCCTCGTCCATCGGCGCGGTGAAGGGGTGATGCTTGGCGTAAAGGCGCGTGTTGCCGTCGTCGTCCTCGCCGTACTCGAACATCGGGAACTCTACGACCCACAGGAATTTAAACACGCCCTCGGGTATCATATCAAGCTTTTTGGCAACGAAAAGCCGCAGCGCGCCGAGCGCCGTCTGCGCCGTTTCCTCGTCCGCGTCGGCTATGCACAAAAGAAGGTCGCCCGCCTTAAAGCCCGTCTTCGCCTTTATCTTTTCAAGGCTTTCGGGGGTCATGAACTTCGCAAAGCTCGAGCCTGCTTCGCCCGCCGCCGTTTCTTTATACCACGCGACGCCTTTGACCTTATAGCTTTTTACGAACTCCGACAGCGCGTCTATTTCCTTGCGGCTCATTTTGTCGGCGCCGCCGGGGACGCATATCGCGTTTACGAATCCCGCGTTCTCGAAAACGCCGAAGCCGCAGCCCGCCGTCTCGGGCTTAATATCGCAAAGCTCCATGCCGAAGCGCATATCCGGCTTGTCCGAGCCGAAGCGCGACATAGCCTCTTTATAGGTCATGCGCATGATAGGCGTCTGCACGTCGACGTCGAGCGTTTCCTTGAAAACTCTCTTTAAAAAGCCTTCCTGCACGGCTATTACGTCGTCTACGTCGACAAAGCTCATTTCAAGGTCTATCTGCGTAAACTCGGGCTGGCGGTCGTAGCGCAGGTCCTCGTCGCGGAAGCACCGCGCTATCTGGAAATACCTGTCAAAGCCCGAAAGCATTAAAAGCTGTTTATACTGCTGGGGCGACTGGGGCAGCGCGTAAAACTCGCCCGGGTGAACGCGGGACGGCACGAGATAATCCCTCGCGCCCTCGGGGGTCGACTTTGTAAGCACGGGCGTTTCTATCTCCAGAAAGCCCTGCTCGTCGAAATACTTCCTCGTTATCTGCGCAACCTCATGGCGCGTCTTTATCGCCTTCTGCAGCGACGGACGGCGCAGGTCGAGATAGCGGTACTTAAGCCTTAAGGTATCGTTTACGTTTATATCGTCGGATATCTCGAAGGGGGGCGTTTCCGCCTTTGAAAATACCGTAAGCTCGCTTGCGAGTATCTCTATTTTGCCCGTGGGTATCTTATCGTTTACAGAGGACCTCGCGCGGACGGTGCCGGTCACCTTTACCGTCCACTCGGCTCGAAGCGCGAACGCGCTGTCGAACAGATGGGCGTTTAAGCTCTGGTCGAAAACGCACTGGACTATGCCCTCTCTGTCGCGCACGTCGGTGAATATGAGCGAGCCTAAATCGCGGTTTCTCGCGACCCAGCCGCAGACGGTCACCTTCTTTCCTATATCCTTTTCACGAAGCGTCCCGCAGTAAACGCGGTCTTCACCCGTTAAGCTTTTCATTTTACGCTTGTCCTTTCTTAATGACTTTTATTATATCGGCGGCGGAAAGAGCGCAGCTCACCTGTTCGCCCGTCGCCATATTCTTTACCGTAGCCGAATTGTTTTCCGCCTCCTGCTCGCCTAAGATGAGCGTGTAGGCGGCGCCGCATCTGTCCGCCTGCTTCATCTGAGCTTTGAGCGAACGCGCGCAGAGGTCTGTCTGCGCGGGAACGCCCGCGTCCCGCAGCTCCGCGGCGAAGCGCGCCGCGGCGCGTCTGCCCGCCTCGTCGGCGGAAGCGATGAAAACGCCGTCCTTGTCCTCGGGCGGGAACACAAAACCGCTCGCCGTCGCGGCTATGATAAGCCGCTCGAGCCCGCAGCCGAAGCCGACCGCCGGAGTGGGCGCGCCGCCTAACTGCTCTATAAGCCCGTCGTATCTGCCGCCGCCGCAGACGGTGCCCTGCGCGCCTATGCCGTCGAAGACGAATTCAAAGACCGTCTTTGTGTAATAATCAAGCCCGCGCACGATACCCGTGTCTATCTCGAAGGGAACGCCCGTATCGTTAAGCGTTCTCTTAAGCCCTTCAAAAGGCGCGCCGCAGTCTTCGCAGAGGAAATCGAGAGCGCGCGGCGCTTTTTCGGCTATGCCCTGACAGACGGGGCTTTTGCAGTCGAGTATGCGCATCGGGTTTTTTTCAAGCCTGCCGCGGCAGGTCTCGCACAGATCGTTTTCATAGCTCTTGAAATAGTCGCGAAGCGCCTTGTAATACGCGGGTCTGCACGCGGGACAGCCTATCGAGTTTATCCGAAGCTTGGTCTTTATGCCGAGCGCCTTTATAAACGACGCCGCGAGGGAAATTACCTCGGCGTCGGCTTCAAACGACGCCGCGCCGAAGCACTCTATCCCGAACTGGTGATGCTCGCGCAGTCTGCCCGCCTGGGGCTGTTCGTAGCGGAAATTCGGCACGATGTAATACGCCTTATAGGGCGCGCCGTTCTGCGCCTCGCCGTTTTCTATATAAGAGCGGACGGTCGACGCGGTGCCCTCGGGGCGCAGGGTCATGCTCCTGCCGCCCTTGTCCTCGAAGGTATACATCTCTTTCTGCACGACGTCGGTCGTGTCGCCCACGCCGCGCACGAAAAGCTCTGTATGCTCAAAGACGGGGAAGCGCGTTTCGCGGTAGCCGAATATGCGCGCCTTATCCCTTAACAGATTTTCGGTAAAATGCCATTTGTATACTTCCGATACGGTGACGTCCGCCGTCCCCTTCGGTCTTTGTATTTTCTGAGCCATTTTCAGTTCCTTCCCGGCTTGAACTGCGGGTTGACTATCTCCCTCCACGCAAGGTCGCCGCGCGAAAGCCCCAAAACGAGCACCTCGGCGGTGGCGACGCTCGTCGCGAGCGGGATATTGTTTTTATCGCAGTTCATTATTATATTTTTATACTTATAAAAATAGTCGTCCATATCGGTCGTGTCGTGGAAAAGCAGGACGAGGTCTATCTCGTTATAGGCGCACCTCGCGGCTATCTGCTCGTCGCCGTCCCTGCCCGGAAGAAGGCAGTTTATCTTAAGCCCCGTGGCGTCGGTCACTATATTGCCCGTCGTCCTCGTCGCGAACAGATCGTGATGCGACAGTATGCCGCAGTATGCTATGCAGAACTGCGTCATAAGCTCTTTTTTCGAATCCTCGGCAATGAGCGCTACGTTCATCAGATCTCTCCTTTCAAAACTTTTTCCCTATGCCGCGCAGAAGGGGCACGTTGTTTCCGAGCAGCCTTTCGGCGGCGTTATAGTATGCGCGCGCGGCGCGGCTTTTGTTTTTGAATATCAAAAGTGAGCCGGAGTTTCCGCACGCTATAACTTCTTTATCCTCGGGAATGACGGCGCAAAGCGAAAGCCCCGCGCTGTCCATCGATTCGTCTATATTCAAAGCGTCGCCGCGTTTTATCATGTCGGGGCGCACGCGGTTGACGGCGATCCTGACGTCCTCCTGCCCGCGCTCGCGAAGCAGCAGCCCCATCTTCTGCGCCGTGCGCAAGGATACCCTGTCGGGGGTCGCGACGACGACCGCCTTATCGCACGCGGCGCAGAAATCTGTCACGTTGCCGTCTATGCCGGCGGGGCAGTCGACTATCACGAAAGAAAAACTCTCTTTCGCGAGCTTTATAAGACCCTTTATCTCTTCGGCGCCGAAAACGCGCGGCGACGCGGGCGCCGTGAGAACGCTCAAATTTTTAACGACGTCGTGGCGGACGCAGGCGTCGGAAAGCGCGCACGTCCCGTCGAGCACGTCGGCGTAGCTCATAAGAAGGCCCGTGTCCATCCCGAGGACGAGGTCCAAAGACCGAAGCCCCGCGTCGGCGTCTATAAGCAGAACGTTTTCGCCCAGGGCGCAGAGAGAGACCGCGACGTTTGCGCAGAAAGAGGTCTTTCCCGTACCCCCTTTGCCGGACGCCGCAGCTATTGCCTTGCTCATAAGACCGCCTCCGCTTCCTGTTTATCCCTATCTGGATATTTTAGCATAATTATTACCTTTTCTCAACAGATTTTTTATTCGTCAAGCCCGAAATACTGTCTGTATATCGCGACGCACACGGGCGCGACGCTGCCGCCCGAGCCGGCGTATTCGCCGACGACGCAGACGGCTATCTCGGGGTCGTCGTAAGGCGCGAAGGAAACGAACACGCCGTGCGCCGACCTGCCCTTCTGCGTCTGCGCCGAGCCGGTCTTGCCGCCGACCTCTACGGGGAAGCCCCTGAACACGGACGACGCCGTGCCGTCTTCGGTAACGACGCCCTTCATACCCTTCTTTATCGCCGCGACGGTGCTTTTTGAAAAGCCGAGCTCGGTGGACTGCGGCGCCGTTTCATATAAAAGCTTTGTGTCGGTGTAATCCCATCTTTCCTTTAAAAGATGTGGCTGGTATTTCGTGCCGCCCGAAACGACGGTCGCGACGTAGCTTGCGAGCTGGACGGGCGTGAACTGCTGTTCGGTCTGACCTATCGCCGCCTGAATGGTTTCGGCGGGCTTCCATTTTTCCCCGCCCTTGGCGGCGCGGCTTTCGGGCCCCGCGAGGTTTCCCGCTTTCTCGTCGGGCAGCTCTACGCCCGTTTTGGCGCCGAGCCCTAATTTTTTGGCGTATTTGTTAAGTCTTTCTATGCCTAAAAGCCTGCCCGTTTCAAAGAAGAAATAGTTGCAGGAATATTTGATGGCTTCGCTTACGTTTATGTTGCCGTGGGTGCCTCTGTGCTCGTTCCACACCCAGCAGGCGGGCGTATAGGACGGCGCGTAAAAGGTGTAAACGCCCTTGTCGAGTATCCTCGTCTGCGGCGTTATGACGCCCTCTTCAAGGCAGGCGAGCGCCGTTACCATTTTAAAGGTCGAGCCGGGCGGATAGACCCCCATGACCGTTCTGTTGAAGAAGGGGCGGAGCTTGTTTTTGCTGTTTTCCGCGTAATCGCGGCTGAAGCTTTCAAGGCTGTAGGTAGGATAGCTCGCCATCGCGAGTATCTCGCCCGTTTTGACCGATATGACAACGGCGGCGCCGCCCTCTACCGGGTCCTTCGCGCTTCTTCTTTTCGCAAGGTCCGAAAGGGTCTTGGCAAGCGACTCCTCCGCCGCCTTCTGAAGCCCGACGTCTATAGTCAGGCGGCAGGTCTGACCGGGCTGAGGATCCTCAAGCAGATATTCGCCGACGAATGCGCCCGTCGCGCGGTCTACCTCTACGGCGCGCTTGCCGTCGACGCCGCGAAGATACTGTTCAAAGCTTTTTTCAAGCCCGTCTTTTCCGACCGAATCGGTAAGCCCGTAGCCCTGCTCCTTCAAAACGGCGTATTCCTCGGATGAGATAAGCGCGACCCTGCCTAAAATATGCGCGGCGTAGGGCGTTTCGTACCGTCTTATCGAGCTGACCTCTACCGTCACGCCCGGCAAAGACGCGCTTTCGGTCGTTATCCTCGCGACCGTGTCTATATCTACGTTCGACGATATCGTCACGGGCGAGTTATAGCTTGAAAACTCGCAGTCCTCCATATAGTAGCGAACGCCCATTATCATACGCTTATCAAGCGATGAAAGACTTTCGTCTATGCCGTACCTTTCGCATAAAAGGGTGAAAAGACGGGTCGCGGGGACGCTTCTGTCCCATTTTCGCGCGTCGAGAAATTTCATAAGGCGACGCCCGACGCCGTTATTTGTATCGGTATAAGTGTAGGTATAAGGTATCTCCCGCGTTATCGGCAGATCGTCGTTCCAGGGGAAGCCCTGCTCGGATAAAAGCTTGCAAAGCCTTAATATTACGTCGTTCTGCCCCTCTTTTTTCCATTGATAATAGTCGAAGGAAAGGTCGTAGCACGGCTCGTCGGAAACGAGGGGCGCGCCGTTTCTGTCGGTTATCTTCCCGCGGGAAGCCGGCTCTTTATAGGTGCGCGTGCTTTTTGTCTGCACCTGCGCCGCCGCCTCGGCGCCGCGTACGAGCTGGACGTAAGCCATGCGCGTTATCATGACGGCGGCTATTATCAGCATGATAAGGCTCATCACGACGGTTTTAAGCACGTATTTCTTCCGTTCCATCAGCCGTTTACCCCGTCTATCCCCTGCGACACGCGCCGTATTACGAGCGCTACGATAAGCCCGCCGGGCAGCGAAACAAGCACTCTTCCCGCGATATACAAAAGCCCGACCCACGGGCCGACTCCGTCAGCCAAAAGATAATAAAAGGCGTATTTCAAAAGCTCGGTCACGAAAAGCCCGACGGCGCCCCCCGTGACGCATAAAAGCAGGCCCTCTCTGAAATAGGTCGCCGCGATAAAGGCGAAAAGCACGCCGAAAAGAGAGAGGAAAAGCGAGTCGAGCCCCTCTATCGAAGCGGAATGAAGCGAAGACAGAAGCCCCGCGAAAAAGCCCGTTATCCCCGCGACGTAGGGCCCCTCGTAAACGGCGAGCGCCGCGACGAGGAAGGGCATAAGCTCGGCGGTCGCCGAAAAGAGCCGCACGTTTATAAGGCGCGAGCTTTGCAGGACGAAAACAAGCACGGCGATAACGCCGTAGCCGAGATATTTAAGAGTTTTTTTCCCGCCGCCCTCAAACATCACTCGTTCACCTCAAAGCTCTTTACGACGTAAACGCTGTGAAGCGATTCAACGTTTACCGCGGGCTCCACTACCGCGTAGCTCGATATGCCGTGTTTTTCGCGCTCTATCCGAAGCACCGTCCCGACTATTATGCCGCTCGGGTATTTTTCGCCGACGCTGCTCGTTTCAATAACGTCGCCCTCCAGCACGTCGGCGTCGTTTTTAAGATAGGGCAGTTTAATAAGCCCGCTTGACGCGAGCTCGAAGCTGCCCTCGGCGACCAAAACGTCCCTCGTTCTCGAATTCGTGACGGCGAGCTTTGACTCGACGTTTAAAAGCGTGGTGACCTCAGAGCTTCCGAGCGCGACCGAGCTTACGAAGCCGACGAAGCCTAAATCGGTTATAACGCAGTCGCCGACCTTTACCCCGTCGTTTTTGCCCGCGTCTATCGTAAAGCTGCTCATAAAGCTGCGGTCGACGTTCGACACGACGGCGCACATCTCAAGCTCGAAGCCCGCGTGCTTCTGCTTAAGCTCGGACAGGGCGCGAAGCTCTTCGTTTTCGCGGATCGCGCTGTAATATTCCGACTCAAGCTCGCGGTATCTCGCAAGCTCAAGCTGAAGCTTTTCGTTTTCCTCGCGCAGGTCGTCGACGCCCTTAAAATACGCGAAAAAGCCCGATATACCGTCGCCTATTTTCGACGCCGCCTTCTGCGCGGGCGTCACTATCACGCTCAAAAGATTGGTGATGGGAGTCGGCGACGGAGAAACGAAGGCATAGATCATGACGGCGACGGCAAGACACGCCAGCACCGTTCCTAATACCGCAAGCTTGTTTTTGAAAAAGCGGCGCATTTAAATTGCTCCCATCTCCAAAAGAACTCTGTAAAGCCGCGCGACGGGCAGACCCATCACGTTGAAAAAATCACCCTCAATGCTCTCGACCAGAAGGCAGCCCTTGCCCTGAATGCCGTAGGCGCCCGCCTTGTCGAGCGGCTCGCCCGAGGCGACGTACTCGTCTATCAGCGCGTCCTCAAGATCGTAGAATTTTACGCGGCTTCTTTCGGAAAAAGTACGGACGGCTCCGTCTTTTTTGACCGAAACGCCGGTGTAGACCTCGTGCGTTTTCCCCGAAAGGCTTCTCAGCATCAAAGCCGCGTCCTTCGCGTCGCGCGGCTTGCCGAGTATTTTCCCTTCGTGATACACGACCGTGTCTGCGGCTATGACCACGTCGCCCGAAACGGCGGCGGCCTTTCTTTTCGAAAGCTCGCGCACGAGCGCCTGCGGCTCTTTGATATCGCACTCCTCGTCGCAGTCGGAGGGTCTTACCTCAAAGTCGCATATCCTCTTTAAAAGCTCCCTTCTTCTCGGGGAAGCAGACGCTAAAATTATCATAAAGCCCTCCGTCAGTACGCTCCGTGGAAGTATACGCCCCTCGTCGCCCTTTCGGGCGCGTTTAGGGGTTTTCCGTAATACGCCTCGGCGACGTTTAAACATTCTTTGCTGTTTTCGGTAGTAAAGCAGAGGCGAAGGAAAGACGCCCCCGTTTTCGCAAGCTCGCGCGTTTTGTCGGCGAGCCAAAGCTTTTCGGCGCTGTAAAGCACCGTGCGGCAGCCCTTTTCTGGAAGCAGCGGATAACTGCGCCCCGTCCTGTCTATCAGCGTCACGGCGCCGTTGTGGCACGAATGAACGCCGTTTCTTTTATGTATAAGGCAGTTTTCCGAAACGAGCAGCGGGAGCCGTCCGTAAACGGCTATCTCGGTGTCTATCGCGGGCGAGACCGCCTTTATTTTTTCAAGGCTCATATCAAAAGACAGCGCGCATGAGGAAAGCGACTCCGCACGAAGCGCCTTTACCGTCTGCGAATTGAATACGTTTAAGGCAAAGTCGCCGCGAAGCGTAAAGCCAAGCCCCGAAAGCAGCTTTATCTGCCCCGCGCTTTGGCATAAGACGTCGGTCACGCCTCTTTTTTTCAGCTCGCGCAGCGCCTCGAGCGTTTCGGTCCACTCTCTGTCGAAAATTATCCTGTCAAGCGCGGCGCAGAGGGTTATATCCCTTTTCCTCAGTATCTCGGCTATCTTTGTGTCTTCAAGTATGCGCCACAGAGGAAGATAGACTATCTCGGGCGCGAGGTCGAGTATCTCGGGCGTTATCTGAGCGGTCTTTAAAAACGACATTGTATAGGCGGGCGTTTTTCTTTTCGGCAGGCGGCGGACGCCCGGCTGCCATTCTGCGGGCTCGGATACGTTTACCGCCGTTCTGCGGGAAATAAGCCCGTCGAACACCGCCTTTTTAAGCGCGGCGAGCGCCGCCGCGTTTATTTTAAGCCCCGGACCGATATCGACTTTGACGTCGCGCGCGTAAAACACGCTTCTGTCGCGGCTTCCGAAAAAGGCGCGTATATCCTGCTCCGAAGCTCCCTTTTTTGCGAAAAGCGGCGCGGGGCCGTACGCCTCGAACTCGTTGCCGTCGCCGTCGCGCCCGAAAAGGCGCGTTCTTTCGTTCGCGTGGGCGTAAAAATACAGGTCGACGGGCAAAGAGGGTTTTTCGGGCTCGGTAACGTATTCGCGCTTTACCGCCGCGAGCGTCTTTTTAATTTCTTTATCCGAGCCCTCGTTGTGCATGCCGAACATAAAAGCGCCCTTTTCGCCCTTTAAATAGGCGTCGGTCATCCCCTCGCGCGAGAAGGCGCTCTCTATCTTCATTACATCCGGGCGCGGCGGCGTTTTCCCGTCAATAAGGGCTTTCGCGTAAAGCCCGCAGAGCATCGCCGCGTATTCGGGCCTTTTGCCCGAGGCGTTTATATAAACCGACTTGACCCCGGCGCCGGCGAGCGCAGGCAGGTCGTTTAAAAGGCAGGTGTCTTTTAAGGAAAGGTGATACCCCGGCGCGTCGCCGAAGTAGGAATAAAGCGCGCGGCAGGGGTAAGAGCACTCGCCCCGAAGCGCCGACCGCGAGCAGAGCGACGAAGACATAAAGCACTTGCCGTCGTATGACACGCAGGTGTCGCCGTGCGCGAAAACGAAGGTCTTAAGGCCCGTTTTTGAGCAGATATTCTTTATCTGCGAAAGGTCGAGCTCTTTTGCCAGGGTGACGCCCGAAAGCCCGAGCGACTCCGCCGCCATGCAGTCGGCTATGCTGTGCGCCGCCATACCCTCTCCGCCGAAAACGCGCGCGTCGGGCGAAAGCTTTTTTATCATTTTTACAAGGCCCGCGTCCTGCGCGAAAAAGCCGTCCGCGCCGAGTCTCAGCGCGTCGGTAACTACGCCCTTGAGCTTTAAAAGGTCGTCGTCGGACGCGAACGCCGAAAAGACGACGGAGACTTTTTTCCCCCTCGCCCTGCAGTATTTTACGGCTTCGCAAAGCTCCGGCCCAAAGATGCCCTCTTTTACCTGACCGTACGAAGCTGCGGTAAGACATAACGCGTCCGCTCCGGCGCGCACGGCGGCGGTCAAAGAGTCCGCGGATGAAACGCGGCACGTAAGCTCAAGCGGCAAGATGACTCACCTTTTCTTTCAGCGTTTCGTACGGTTTTTTTCGGCCCGGAGCGCCGCGTTTTCGGCGGCGTATTCCTTGACCTGCCGACGGAGATTGTCCGACGCGTCTATCGCCTTGTAATACTTGTCGGCGATATTCAGCGCGGTCAGTACCGCCGCGGTCATCGTTGAAAAGGTCGTCTGCGCCTTTATGTCGCAAAGAGTCTTGTCGACGAGCGCAGCCGTCTTGCGGACGTATTCCTCGTCCTCCTCGGCGACGACCGTATAGTTGACGCCGTCGATGGTCACGACTACCCTGTTCAGCATTTCCCACACCCCTGACAGTAATTATAGTTATATTTATTTTATCATATATAAAGCGAAAATAAAAGTTTTTTTTAAAAGTTTACAACAATAATTTGTTTTGAAGTTGCCAATCTTCCCGATCGATGATACAATATGTTGTATCGGAGGGATCTGTATGGAAATTGAGATAAAGCTCGCGCCCGTGCTCCCGCACGAGGCGGCGGCGTTTTTCGAGGGCGAAAGCTTTTTTGAGGGCTCGGCTGAGACCGTGCGGATGAAGGCGACCTATTACGACACGCCGGAACACGCTTTAAAGGCGCTCGGCTTTTCATTCCGAGAAAGGCTCGAGGGCGAGCGCGTCGTCTACTGCCTTAAGGGGCCGCGCCGCGGCAACTCGCGCTTTGAAGAGGAAACGCAGGCGGGCGGGATAAGCGCCGCCGCCGAAGAGCTGTGCAAAAGAGAAGGGCTTCCGCTTGAGGCGGCGGCGCTCCTTCTTTCGGGAAACCTTATACCCGTCTTTCGCACCGACTTTGTAAGGAAAAGAAGAAACGCCCGGTATCTCGGCTCGCTTATCGAGATAAGCTTTGATAAAGGCGAGGTCGAAAGAGAGGGGAAGCGCGCCGCGATATCCGAGCTTGAGCTTGAGCTTAAGCGCGGCGAAGAGGGCGACCTTTGCGCGATGTCCGACTATATCCGCGGAAAATACGGCTTTAAGGCGACTCGCGGGACGAAGGCGAGCCGCGCCGAGCGCATGACGGACGAAGAGTTCTCGAAAATGCAAGAGGTAAATCCCTTTTTCATCGGCTCGGAAATGCTCAATTACTGCATAAACTGCGGATGGGTGCAGTACGAGCTGTCGGACGACGGACGCCTGCGCTATTTCCTTACCCCCGAGGGCAAAGCCGAAATGGAAAAGCGCTTCGGGATAAACTTCAAAAAGCCCTGCGCGAAAGTTAAATGACCGCCTGCTTTTTTGACCTTTTCTGCTTTATAGAATAAAAAAAGAGGTGTGCTTATGAAAGAAAAGACAGCCCGGTATTTAAGGCCCTCGCGTAAATGGACGGATATACTGCCGATAGCGGCCCTTCTCGCCATCTTGCTGGCCTTAGTCGCCTCTGTTATTTCGGGGCTTCTGGCTTACGTCATCCCGTTTGAAGGGCTGTTCACGGCTGTGACGGGATCGAGTGACGTCGCCGAATTCATACTTCTGTATTTTCTGTTTTTCGGCGATTGGCTGGTTTTTTTCTTTGCGTGCGGCGTTTTCAGGTATAACCGCCCGATCTTAAAAAAGCTCGCGCCCAACAAAAGCGGAAACAATTTCAAGGGGGTGCTTGCGGGTCTCGCGCTCGGCTTCGGCACGAACGGCTTATGTATCCTCATTGCGGCTCTTTGCGGCGACATCCGCCTTTCCTTCAACAGGTTCGACCCTCTCGTCTTTTTCATCCTTCTCGTCTGCGTCCTTATACAGTCGGGCGCGGAAGAGCTCACCGACAGAGCTTATTTTTATCAAAAGCTGAGGCGCAGGTATAAAAGCCCCGTCGTCGCAATAGCGGGGACCTCGCTCGTGTTTGCCGCGATGCACCTTCTGAATCCCGGCGTAACGTTCGTTTCTCTCCTCGAGATCTTCACAAACGGCGTGGTTTGCGCGCTTTTTGTGTATTACTACGACAGCCTGTGGGTCGCCATTGCTTATCATATGTCGTGGAACTTTACCCAGAACATCATTTTCGGACTGCCGAACAGCGGGATCGTTTCGGAATATTCCCTCTTCAGGTTCGACTCGGTGTCAGCTAAAAACGGTCTGTTCTACAACGTCGATTTCGGCGTTGAGGGAAGCCTCGGCTCGGTCATCGTAAATCTCCTGATCATCGCGGCGATCCTGTTCATAAACCGCGGCAAGCCCGAAAAAAACGATATATGGGCGCAAAGCGCGCCGCCCGCGCGGGAAGATAACGCCGAATGACATTTTGCGGCGTACAAAAAAGGGATAAAGCGTATAAAAAACGCTTTATCCCTTGATTTTTGCCCGTTACTTTCCGACGACGCTTATGATAACGTTGCCGAAGTTTTCAAGAGCGAGCGTAAGCCCTTCGCTCGAGTACGCGGGGTAGTATTTGTCGAGCGAATGCCCTAAAACGTAGGCGGGAACGCCGTATATCTTCTTTGAGCAGCCGGTAAGCGACGACGGGTCGTCGGCTCTTTCCAGAAGGTTTGTAATATCCGGCTCGCCCGAAATAAGCCCTTTTGCCGAAAGCGCGTGATACACGCCGTTTACGCCCGAAAAGAAGGGCGCCGTATCAAACGCGTCGCAGGTGTAGTAAAGGTCGGACGGGCTTTCGTACCTGTCGTAGCACCGCAGAAGGAAAAGCGCCTCCGTCTCGCTTGAATACGCGCTCAAAAGGTCGCACAAAGCGCGCGTTTCGCTTTGGGTCACGTCGACGAAATCGGTATTGAGGTCTACGTTTCCGCTGTTTCTGCGCTGACGGCCGTTATAGGTCGCCCACGGGTTGAGTACGGGCACGGTCACTATCCGCACGTGCTCGCGGATATAGAACAGAGGCGAGCTTTCATCCGCCTCGCATACCCTTTCGAGCAGTCCGGCAAGGGCGATATACGCCGCGGCGTCGCCGCCGTACATGCCCGAGACGAAAAATACCGTCTTCTCACGGATATCCGCGGGCTCGTAGATATAGGCGTTTATATCGTACTTTTCGCTCTGCTCCTTGCCGAGTTCCTTTCTCCAGATATACTCCGGATACTTTGAACAAAGCCTGCCGTAAAGCTTTTCATAGACCCCGTCGGCGTTCCAGCGCAGGTCGGCGAAGCTTTCCCTGCCGCCCGAAGCGTCGCCCAACGGCTCGGGCGTCCACCACGCTCCGTCAGAAGATAAGGGCGACAAGACAAGGCTTTCGCGTATTTCAAGATGCGGCTCGCGCCCCGAGTCGGAAAGGCACGCGACGAGGTATTTTCCCGACTCGCCCGACATGAAGGTAAGCTTGTCGGCGCTTTGCGGCGCGAGGTACTCCATACGAAGCACGTCTTCGGGCGCGGCAACGTATTCTTCGCCCTGAGAGAGCGCGAGCGGGTCTTTATCGCAAAGCATGGCGCGCATAAGGTCGGGCGTTTCGAAAAACTCGACCGTGTAATAATACCCCTTTTCAAGAGGCAGGACTATAGACACGTCGCCGTCCGTCCCCTTTTTTATCTCGCGCTGAAGCGTGACCGCGATCCCGTGAACTACCACGCCGTCAAGCGATAGGGTCTTTTCTTCAAACGCCGAGGCGGGCGCGCTTTCGCGATTTTCGGATATCTCTCCTACAGTGCCGCATGCGCCGAGAAGCAGGCAGATCGAAAGAACAAACGCCGAAAGCTTTTTCATTTTTTAATAACTTTCAGCTTGGCGAGCGCCGTCTGGATTATGAAGTTGCCGTAATATTCGGCGGCAAGCTCAAGCCCTAAAGCCGAATGCTCTTCGGCGTAATGCTCGTGCATATGCTCGCAGACGAGGGTCGGTATGCCGAGGCGGTTCCAGGCGTAGCCCTGCAGGTATTTGTCGTGCTTATAGTACGCGCCGGGTACCAAGGACATTACGGTCGGGATCTTGGCGAGCTTTCTCTTTTTAAGGTCTTCGTAAATATGGTTTGTCGTGCGGCAGCAGAGGGCGCAGTTGGGCGCCTGTACGCTGAAGTTATAGTAAAGGTCGTATTTGTCGGACATGCAGGTATGGCAGTCGATAAGCGCGGCAACCTCGTCCTTGTACTGATGCAGAAGCCATATCACGTTTATCGTCTCGCCCTCCATGTGGAACTGGAAGTCGCGGTTTAAATCTACGCCGCGCGAGTTCTGACGGATGTGCTTTTCCGACGCCGAATAGACGTTGACTATCGGTATAAGTATTATCCTGACCTTTGTGCGCAGATAGTGAAGACCTTTGTTCGTGCCGTCCTCGTTTACCATAAGCTCGATAAATCTCGCGAGGCCCAAGTATCCGTCCATCTCACGCGCGTGGATGCCGCCTGTGATGAAAAGGGTCTGCTCGTATTTTTTCGGCTCGAAGAAATACGCCCACATGGTGTATTTGCCCGACTGGTCGCGGCCGATGTCGCGGCGGGTTATATAATCGGGGTTCTTTTTGCGCAGGGGCTCGTAGACGTGCTCTAAAACCTCTTCCGCCGTCCAGTCCCACTTGCCCCAGCTGTTCTTGTTGCCCTTTAAGTCCTTCTGCTTTCCGGGCTTGTACCACTCGTCGTCGGTATCGTGACCCAAAAGCACGGGGATGCGCTCGATATTTACGGCGATATTCTCTTTATCGCTCGTGTAAAGGACCATGAACTGGCCTTTTCTTTCGGTCGTGTAAAGAAGGCCCTCGAAATCGCCGGGGTCGCCCTCGAAATAGGCGTCTTTAAAGCGGTCGCCCACCTTATAAACGGCGGTGTCGCCGACCTTCATCTTGCGGGGATCCTTGTCAATGACCGCCGTGCGGAGCCTGTCCGTCTTGTTCGGGAAGGTCACGACGTATATGCTGCCGTACTCGAGCGGCACGACTATCGAGCGGTGCTCGCTCTTCTCGGCGTCTTCCCTCGTGACGACTCTGAACTTTTCCGAGCCCTCGACGTAAACGCCTTTCATATACATTTTTTCCGAATAGACCTTTTTAGGCGCGAAAAGTTTGTCGTTTTTGCTCATTTTTGTTTCCCCCTGTATTTTATAAAATGTTATTTTCTGCCCGTAGAGCCGAAGCCGCCTTGTCCCCGCGCCGTTTCGGAAAGCTCGTCTGATTCCTCGAACTCGGCTTTTAAATACGGCGTTATAAGAAGCTGCGCTGCCCGCTCGCCCGCGTCGAGGGTCTGCGTTTCCTTCGACTGATTGTAAAGCGCGACCGTGATCTCGCCCCGGTAGTCGCTGTCGATGACTCCCACCTTGTTCGCGGGCGCGAGCCCCTTTTTGGTCGCGAGCCCGCTGCGCGCGCAAACGAGCCCGACGTACCCCTCGGGTATCTCGAGCGCAAGCCCCGTCTTAACGGCGGCGGTCTCTCCCGGCGCTATGACGAGCGCTTCGGTCGAATAAAGGTCGGCGCCCGCGGAATATTCGCTTGCGTAAACGGGAACTTTCGCGTCTTCGCGAAGTTTCTTTATCTTAATTTTCATTTTAACATCACCTTCCCAAAACGCAAGCGCGTTTTGGGAGCCCTTTTTAAATCATCTATTCTCAAAATGAATTGAAAACGCGCGGCGTTTTCATGAATTGACTTCGTCGTGAATTGCAAGGCGTCGCCTCGCATGAATTGAACGGCTTTACCGTTCGTTAAGGTATGCGCCCGCAGGGCGCATCTATCAATAGGCGCCGCTTGCGGCGCACCTTAATGCAAATCGCAGATTTGCAATTCATGAAACGCTTTTGCGTTTCAATTC
>JAFSVO010000077.1 GCA_017444965.1 Clostridia bacterium
CTTCTGAGGACGTTTCGATATACTTCTCATCCTACCGTACCTCAGTTACCGCCGCCGTCTGCGTAGACAGAAACAGCAAATACTTCGGCTATATGCGCTCGCTTTTCGACTGCGAGTACGATAACCACGGCTTTATCCGCATATCCTTTATGCTGGCGGACGCCGCGAGGATGGGCATTCACGTAGTACTGGTCACCCAGCTCGACTCTTACGGCACGAATCAGTATTCAGCTTCTGCGTCGAAGCACTACGCGCAAAAGGCAAACCTTAACCACTCGGCGTATTTCAGGGACGCGCTCACGAAGAACTGCTACACTTCTTACGCGCCGGGCAAAAAGGTATCCGATTATATGACCTTCGCCAAGGTCGGCTGGGACGTCGACGCGCGCAACGCAGATATGCACCATATGAAATCCGCCCTCGTGTCGAATTACGTCGACAAGGACGGCGTCGAACACGGCCCGAGCATATATCTTACCTCGTCTAACCTTGACGAAAACGACTACTTAGGCCGCAACGGCAACACGGGCTCTCAGTCGGGCGTAATAGTTTCCGACCATCCCGCTCTTTACAACGTATGCAAGAATTATCTCGACCTTTGCGTAAAGTATAAGAAAGCCGACGAAATGCCCCTCTTCAGAGAGGTCGTCCGCCTTCGCCAGACCGAGCAGGTAGACCTGATACACGCGGGCCTCGGCGACACGATACCCGAAAACAAGCGGCTCGTCTATCTCGGCAGCGACAGCGACAACGTTTTCCAGATGTGCTTTACGCCCCTTCCGGGCGGCGTCATGGTCTGGGATACCGAGCATAACCCCTACGCGAAATACCTGTCCGAGATGGCTTCGTCGACCGGTCCCGTCACGTTTACGTGGAATATGCCGTATAACGTTTGCGAAAACTACTTCGAATACACCTTTGAGGATCTTATATGCGAGGCGTTCCACAAGAATAAGAACGCGCAGAACAGGATCTACCTGCATTTCGAGTCCTTCCAGGCGAGCAAGTACAACGACCTGGTCGTCGGGCGCGATATCGGCTTTAAGGCGGTCAACACCAACCTTAACAAGTACCTGCATTCAAAGGACATCGTAATGTCTTATGAGAACGGCGGCGTCAGAAAGTATATTTCCATAATAAGCTCTGCGAACTTCGGCGTCGGTCCCTTCTGGCAGAGGTCGAACAGCGTCCTCGTTATAAGAGAGACCGAAGAGGCACACAATTTCTACACGATATTCGGCAGAGCAAGCACCTACGGCTGCATTCAGTAAAGGAGGAAACAGCATGAACGATCCCAAAGAATTGAAAGAGTATGAGGTCCCGACCCTTGAGCTTGCGGACCTCACGGTCCCGAACGTCCTTTATATAAGCGGCGACGCGGAGAACGGCTCGGACGATATAGGAACCTGGATCCCCTGATGAACGCAGACCGTTCACGCTCCGGGAACGGGCGTGAGCGCTAAAAGCAAAAGGAGAGCAGATGAAAACTATTAAAAAGCTGATCCCCTTTACGTTTTTTATCGCGGCGCTTGCGGTCTGCTTTGCGGCGTTTTCCGTTTTTGCCGACGGAAAGACCGCTTTTACCGACGTAGACGGCAAAGCGTACTATTACGACGCCGTTTTGTGGGCGACCGGGAAAAACGTAACGCAGGGGATAACTGCAACGCAGTTCGGCCCCGAAAGACGGTGCACCCGCGCGCAGATAGTGACTTTTCTTTGGCGCGCCGCGGGCGAGCCTGAGCCGTCGTCCGGCGGCGCGAGCTTTCACGATACGGATAAGACCGCGTATTATTACGACGCCGTAAAGTGGGCGGTCGAAAAGGGCGTTACGAACGGTACCGGCGACAATCTTTTCAGCCCGAACGCTTACTGCACTCGCGCGCAGATAGTGACCTTTCTGTGGCGCGCGCAGGGCAGGCCCAAAAGCTCGGGCAGCGTCTCTTTTTCGGACGTCGCGAACAGCAGCTATTATTATAACGCCGTCCTTTGGGCGGTCGGCAATAAAATAACCGTGGGTACGTCGGAAACGGCGTTCAGCCCCGATAAAGAATGCACGAGAGGGCAGGCGGTAACGTTTATTTACCGCGCCGAGGGAACAAAGACCGCGTCGCAGGAAGCTCCGGCGGCGCCCGCGGGGGAAACTTCGACGGCGACTTCCGGCGGGACACAGACGACGCCGTCATCCGGCTCGTCTTCGCAGACCTCGCAGAATACCACCGGCGGTCAGACCTCGCAGAATACCGCCGGCGGCTCCTCATCGTCACAGACGTCCCCGGGCGAAAATACGCAGACCCCGCAGACTCCATCCGGCGGCGGCGCGTCAAAGCCGCAGTCGCAGGATCCTTTGCAGCCCGGGCCTTCCGACGGTCCACAGACCCCGACAATTGAGGACGGACAGGCAGACCCCAACCAGGGAACGTGGATACCATAAAG
>JAFSVO010000078.1 GCA_017444965.1 Clostridia bacterium
ACTTTCCCGAAAGCCCGATAACTATATCGCCGGTAGAGGTCGTTATCTCGCATTCTCCGCCCGATCTTTTTTCGGGCAGTACTATATCGCCCGTTGAGGTGTTCGCTTTGAAGATCTTTTCCGAAATAAGCGTGCCCGTAACGTCCCCGGTCGTCGTCTTTACGCTTATTTGCCCCGCGTCGCATTTTTCAAAGAAAACGTCGCCCGTGTTTCTTTCAATTTTAAAAGAATCGGTCGCCAAAACGTCTATAAGCGTTATATCCCCGGTAGCGCCGTTTGATATAAGGTTTTCGCAGACGGCGCCGCAAACGGCCGCGTCGCCGGTAGTGACCGAAACGGACAGGTCTTTCGCGCATTCGGTATTGATTACGTTAATATTCCCGGTTGACGTTGAAAGGCTCAATTCGTCCGCGTGAACGCCTTGAAGAGTCATATCGCCGGTACTCGTTTTTATTTCGGCAGTCCCGAAAGAAAGCGGAGCGGAAACCGTTATATCGCCCGTGCCGCATTTGACGGAAAGCGCGCCGTAAGCCTTTTCGGGAAGGTACAGAGTTATTTTAAGCGAGCCTGAAAAAGGGTTTAAACGGTCAAGCCAATTTGAATTATCGGAGCTTTTTATTAATAGTTTTCCCTTTTCGACCGCGACGTCATAATTTAAACCCTTGCGCTCTGCGCAAACGACGCCGGGCGACCCGTCCGGCGAGGGCTCTATACTTATATCCGTTTCTTCGGTTTCTATAAAAATACTGTCAAAGCTTCCGTCCGGGGTATAGGTTTTAGTTTCATATTCCGTTTCGCCGAGTTTTGAAAGATCAAAGTCAGCCGCCGCGAGCGCGCCCGCGAACAAGGCAGCCCCGACCAGTATAAAAACGACGGCTGTAATTACGGCAGTTTTTTTCATTCTGCTTTCTCCTTTCCGACAAACCGGCTCTTTATGCTTAAAGCCGCTTTTTTTGTAAGGCTGAGAATGCCTTTTGACGCCTTAAGGCAGCCGTAAAACCCGAAGCAGGAAAGGCCCGCGCAAAAAAGCGCCGCGCCGAGCATTGCGATACCCGTAAGAGCGTTTCCGCGAACAAAATACGTAACGGCGGCGGCAACCCCGCCGAGCGCGCACGCCCAAAGCGCGCCCTCGACCGCCCACAGAGAAAATATAGCCGCCCATACGGAAACGTACAGTGAAAGGACTGCCGCGCCGGCGGCTAAAATAAGCGGGAGCCACAGCGGCGCGCCGAGAACTATAAGCGCTGTCTCCCACGCGCAAAGAGAACGCTTTGGCTTTATCTTTTCTATAACGAGCTTTGAAAGCGGGATATCGGATATTATCTGAGACGCGACGTCGTTTACGTTTCCCAAAGAGGCGACCGCTTCTTCCTCTGTCGCGCCTTCTTCTGTTTTGTCGTCTATCATCTCTTCGTAAAATAAGACGCGCTCTTCTATATCATCCTGCGGAAGCCCGCTCAAAGCCTTTCGCAGCCCGGCAGAAAACTCTGTTTTATTCATGGCTTTCCTCCTTTATGACGAATTGGTAAACGGATACCATTTCTTTCCACTCGTCGCGAAACTCTTTAATACGTTTTAGCCCGTTATCGGTTATACGGTAGTATTTTCTCAGCCTGCCGTCGTGCTCCGCCGAGCGCACGGTAAGCATTTCGGCGGTCTCAAGTCTTTTAAGGATGGTATAAAGAGTTGATTCGGACAGTTCGATATACGGCTTCAGGTCTTTTATGATCTTATAGCCGTACGACTCGCCGTCCTTTATGGCGGCAAGCACGCATACGTCTAAAAAGCCGCGTTTTAACTGAATATCCATGCAATACCTCCCTTCACATAATACATCGTAACACGAAGTATATGATTTGTCAAGTAAAAGCGGGACGAAGTCTTAAACTCCGTCCCGCCGTTTTCGATACGTTTTATTTTAACTTTTTAAGATATTCTATCGCCGAAAGCCCGGCTTTTGCGCCCTCGCCCACGGCGACGGAGACCTGCGCCACGCCGCCCGTGCAGTCGCCCGCCGCAAAACAGCCGGGAAGATTTGTCGCCCCTTTTTCATCTGTCTTAATCACGCCGTTTACGCAGAAAAC
>JAFSVO010000079.1 GCA_017444965.1 Clostridia bacterium
TAAGGACGGATTTAATTTCACCGAGCGTGAAACGCTCGATTTCACCTGACGCTGAAAGCGGAAGATTTCACCGCGGCAACGCCGCGATTTCACTATAGAAACCTGAACACTTGCCGTATCGTTATTATATTGCGTAAGCAAGTCCCTTTTTTCAACTAAATCCGTCCTTGCGGACGGGAGAAATCGCCTTCGGCGGTGAAATCCTGCTTCGCAGGGTGAAATCCGCTTATCAGCGGGTTAAGGACGGATTTAATTTCACCGAGCGTGAAACGCTCGATTTCACCTGACGCTGAAAGCGGAAGATTTCACCGCGGCAATGCCGCGATTTCACTATTGAATAGGATTTTTCACTATGCTATACTGACGTAGAGGTGATAATAATGCCTGATAATAAACTTGCAGACGCGTCAATGACTTTCGCCGTCAATATTCTCAAAATGTGCGATAGCGTAAAAGGTCATTATTCTCTTATAAATCAATTAGAACGCTCTGCGACAAGCATAGGCGCGAATATTCGCGAAGCACACTATGCTCACAGCAAATCCGATTTTATATCAAAACTTCAAATCGCTTTGAAAGAATGTTATGAAACGGATTACTGGCTTGAATTACTGAAAAGAGCGGAGATCGTTTCGTCGGATCAATTATCCCCTTTTATCCACGATTGCGGCGCTATAAGGCGAATACTTGTGGCGTCTGTCAATACTGCCAAAAAGAATAGTGAAAACAAGTAATTGCGATCAGCACTGTACTCGCTGTTATTTGCTATGAATGTATTCAATTGCCCCATCATCCGCTTTCAAGCGTAAAAACGGAGGAGATCTTATGAGAACAAACAAAGAAAAAGATTACTTTTTCCGCACTATCTCAAATCAGGTCAGGTTCGGGTGCGGGTACAGGACGGTCGAGGGCAAAAGGCAGTTTTTCGCCTGGCACGGCTATCCCGACAGAAACGACGATTATATCACGACCGCCGAGATAAGCGAAGACGAGTTCGACGAAATAAACAAAAAGTACCGCAAAGAGATCGTCGCGGGCAGAGAAAAGGCGGAGGCGTTCCGCAAAAAATATGTGGACGGGCATACGGTCATCCTCGAAGGGCTTAACAAACTGCTGTAGGCGCGGCGTTTTCATTTGCACGGCATTTCCCGCAAAAACCTCTTCCATTTACGCAAAATCTGTGTTATAAAAATTGTGTTTATCCGAAAAAACGACGAAAAACTACCAAAACCGCGCGTTTACTTTATGCGTCCGGCGTATAAAAATAACCGGCTTTTGCCGTTTGAGAAGCGGAAGAATGAACACGAAAGAAACCCCCAAAAGGAAAGACAGGATCCTGATGAGCATTTACGGCTCGTCCTTCGGGGTCTCGCTCACCGCGCTTACCGTCGCGGCGGTGCTTGAGTCCTTTATGCTCGTAAAGCTTTAAAACCAAACACGGGGAAAGGGAAAAATACAGCCCTTTCCCTTTTTTATTGATTATCCCCCGGCTTTCGTATATAATTAAAAAAGAATAATTTACCGGACAGGAGAGTTTATTATGAAAAGACGTTCTTTAAAAGCCCTTTCGCTTGTTTTGGCGCTTTTTACGCTTGCCTTGTTATGCGCCTGCGGCGCGGAGAAAAAGCCCGAAGCGGATGAGCCCGCCGCCGCGCTTCCCGGTACTTCCGAATCCGCGCCCGATACCCCGGGCAAAAAGGTTTATTTCGCGGCGCCTCTTTTCAACGCGGCGGAAAGAGAATACAACCTTAAAATAGTATCTGTCCTCGAAAACTACGGCTACGAGGTCTTCCTCCCCCAGCGCGACGGCTTTTTAGCGCCCGAGCTTGAGGGGCTTACCGAAGAGGAAAAGATAGATAAGATATTCCGCAAGGACAAGGAAGAAGTCCTTAACGCCGATATCCTCTTTATGATGCTTGACGGCAGAGCGCCCGACGAGGGCGCGTGCGTAGAGCTCGGCATAGCCTACACCGCCGGGAAAAGGTGCTACGGCTTTAAGAGCGACGCAAGGTCGGTCGAGCTTGATATGGACCTAAACCCCATGATAACGGGGTGCTTTGTAAAGCTCTTTTACGACCTTAACGAAGAAAAGCTTATAGACTCTTTAAACGAGTATTTAAAGGATAATCAGTTATAAACCGAATCGCACGGAGGTAAAACCATGTCCCTGACCGTTCGCCGCGCCGAAGAGCGCGATATACCCGCAGTTATGGAGCTTTTAAAGCAGGTCAACCGCGTCCATTACGACGGCAGGCCCGACCTTTTCAAGCTTGCGACCAAATATTCCGAAGACGATTTACGCGCCATATTTAAAAACGAGAAAACGCCCGTTTTCGTCTGCTGTGACGGCGAGGGCCGCGTTCTCGGTCACGGCTTCTGCGTGCTTCAGCGCCCCGAAAACGTAAAGCTTATGCGCGACGTCTTAACGCTTTATATCGACGATATCTGCGTTGACGCATCCGCGCGCGGCAAACACGTCGGCAGCGCGATATATCACCGCATCCTCGACTTCGCGCGGGAAAAGGGCTGTTACAACGTCACCTTAAACGTATGGAGCTGCAACCCCGGCGCCATTAAGTTTTACGAAAAGCTGGGGCTTGTCCCCTACAAGATAGGCATGGAAACGGTGCTGTAAGGCGCGTTTTCGCCCCCGGCAAATCGAAATATACAGGAGGATCGCAATGGAAAAGTTCGAGTACAAAGTGGTAACTTATGATACCAAAGGATTTTGGGGCGGAAGCGTAGATATCCAACAGATCGAAAGCCGGTTTAACGAACTTGGGAACGACGGATGGGAAATGGTCAGCTGTACGTCTACTAACCAAAGCTACGGCGCGTCGAAAAGCATAGTGTGCGTTTTTAAAAGAAAGAAAGATCGATAAATCCCGGCTTGCCCGAAAAAAACAACGATCCTTTCAAAAACGGAGGTATAAATATGGAGATCAAAGCGGTAAAATTCAGAAAAGACGGTTTTTACACCCAGCCCTTTATTTTCGGCGGCGAGGACGGCGCGGACAAGTACGATAAGAATATACGCTATCGCGGCAGTCTGCAGAATTATCTGATAGATACGGGAAAAGAGGTCATTCTCGTCGACACGGGTCTCCCCGCCGGGACGCCCGAGGAAGCGCCGGACGAAAACAGCCCTATCTTCACGGGAAAAGATATCTGCACTTATATGGAAGCGTTCGCCGCGCTCGGCTACAAGCCGGAGCAGGTCACGAAGATACTGCTTACGCACAGGCACGCCGACCACTCGGGAGAGCTTAAGTCATTCCCGAACGCGAAGATATACGTCGGCGCGGAGGAAACGTCCGCAGCCGAGCTGCAGGGGCTTTCCAATATCGTGCCCGTCAAATATACCGACGGCGCTTATTACAATTTCCCCGAAAGTCAGAAGATAACAGACGGAGTTTATTTTATCAAAGCCAAAGGTCACACGGTCGGAAACAGCATCGTTATCGTTGAAAACGACGGCCTGTTCTATATGCTCCACGGAGATATAACCTATATGGACGAGGCGCTTTATGAAAACAAGCTCTCGGTGGTGTATGACGACCTTTCCGCGGCGCGCGAGACGCTTGACCGCGTCAGAGACTTCGTCAGCCGCCATCCTACGGTCTACTGCGGGACGCACACGCCGCAAGGGTATGAAAACCTTGAGGCAAAGCGCGTGATAAAGCTTGACGATCCCGTCCCGACCGTTCTTGCGGAGGTCGATTTCAGCGCGCAAAAAGCAAGCGGAAAATACGTCTGCTCTGTCTGCGGCTACGTTTACGATCCCGCCGAGCACGACGGCGTCGCGTTTGAAGACCTGCCCGACGACTGGAAGTGCCCGAGGTGCAGACAGCCGAAGGAAAAGTTCAATAAAGCGTGATCCCCCGCTCCGCGGCAGTTTTGTAAGACGCGCGTAAAAATATAAAAATAAAGGAAGGCATAAAAAATGGAAAAAGCGACGAAACAAATGAAGATATGGCGGCTTGTCGCCATAATAGCCCTCTGCGCTTTTATCGCGGTATGTATTCTTTGCGCCCTACGCCGGCAGGAAAAGCCCGCCGCGCAGGCGCCGGAGCAGCCCCGCGAAATTAAGGCGCTTTCGCTCTGGAACGACGGCTCCGGCGCGAAAGAAAAGCTTATCGAATACGTAAGCTCGGTCACGGAAAATGGCGGGAAAGATTTTATACCCGTCGAGGACCGCGTCGCGGTTTTCGACATGGACGGCACGCTCGCGTGCGAGACCTTCTACACCTATTACGACACGATGATGTTCATCGAATACTGTCTTACCGATCACCCCGAGCGCGTGTCCGAAGAGCTGAAAGAGGTAGCGGCGTCGATCAAGCCGGGCTACGTTGCCGACGAAACGCTTGCGAGGAACTTCGCAAAGGCATACGCCGGGATGACGGTCGAAGAGTTTTACGACTACGCCGTACAATTCGGGCAAAAGAAGACGGCAAGCTTTAACAATATGCGCTATATCGACAACTTTTATCTTCCCATGGTCGAGCTTGTGAAATACCTTTATGACAACGGTTTTACGATATGGGTCATAAGCGGCACCGAGCGCACGACCACAAGAGCCATAGTGGCAAACTCCCCCATAAGCGCTTACGTCGCGCCCGAGCACATTATAGGCACCGATTTTGAGGTAAAGCAAAAGGGGCACGAAGACGAGCCGTCCAATATGAATTTCAAGTATGAAAACGGCGACGAGCTGGTGCTTACCGGCGGGTTTATACAGAAGAACTTAAACGCCAACAAATCAATATACGTCGAGCGTGAGATAGGCAAGCGCCCGGTCCTTGCCTTCGGCAACAGCGGAAGCGACACGAGCATGATGAATTACGCTTTAGACTCAAGAAATCCCCATAAAGCGCAGGCGTATATGATAGTCGCCGACGACGGCGAACGCGAATGGGGCGCGCAGGACTGGGAAACGAAGTCCGCGGACTACGCCGCCAAGGGCTTTATCCCCGTTTCCATGAAAAACGATTTCGCGAAGATCTACGCCGACGGCATAACAAAGGCGGACCTGCAATACGCGCCGGCGTCTTATAACGACGTGACGGATAAGGCGGCGTAAATACGAACGCGCCGCCCCGGCAAGCGCGTCGGCAGTGCCATATATGATCATATTCTCGCCTTTGCGCGGGAAAAGGGCTGTTACAACGTCACCCTGAACGTATGGAGCTGCAACCCCGGCGCCGTTAAGTTTTACGAAAAGTCAGGGCTCGTCCCCTACAAGATCGGCATGGAAAAAGTGCTGTAAGCCGCGAATAATTTTTATATATAAAAAAAGAGAAAGGAAAGACACAGATGAAAAAACTTACCTCGCTTATTTTAATATGCTTAACGCTTTCGGCGCTGCTTTGCGGATGCGGGGAAAAAGCCGAAGAGCCGAAGGAATATATCGGGATAATATCCGCTATGGATAACGAGATAGACCTTTTGCTGAAAGAAGCGACTATCGACCGCGTTGATACCGTGGCGGACGTCCGGTATCACGTCGGCACTCTGCGCGGACAGCCGGTCGTTATCACGCGCTCGGGTATAGGAAAAATACGCGCGTCGTCGGGCGTTACGACGATGCTTCTTAATTACCCGATCTCGAAAGTTATATTCACCGGCATCGCCGGCGGCGTCGCTGACGAAGCCCGGGTGCTTGACGAGATAATCGCGACCCGTCTGGTCGAACACGATTACGGCATTCTTTCAAACGACGGGTTCGCCTGGCGTTCCGGGGATCCCGGTTTCGGAAACGAGCCGGGCGCGTACTACGAATGCGACCCGCAGCTTATAGAGCTTGCTTATGCGTCCGCGGTCGAAGTCGTAGGTGAGGAGCACGTCTTCAAGGGAACGGTCGCGACGGGCGACCAGTTTATCGCGAACACCGAGTACGTGCAGAAGCTTCGCGCCGACTATGACGCTTACGCCTGCGAGATGGAAGGGGCGGCGGCAGCCGTCGTCTGCATCAAATACGATACACCTTTCATAGTTATCCGCTCCCTTTCCGACAAAGCGGACGGGAACGCGCACGAAAGCTATGAAAACTTCGGAGATATCGCGGCGGAGCATTCAAGCCGCATAGTGCTTAAAATGCTCGACGCTTTAGAGAAATAAAAAGCGCCTACCCTTCGGCGCGTCCCTAAACGAAGCCTGCAAGGTATAAAAAGATAATAAAAAAGACTTGCTTTGCAAGTCTTTTTTAATTCGGTATTTCTTTGCGTGCGCAAACGCCGCGCCGGGCGGCTCATCATTGAGCGCCGCCCTCTTCTTTTCCGATTTTTTTGCTTTTTCTGTTGCAATTTTTGAAATATATGTTATATTATTATCAGGTATATAACAAAAATAAGGGGCGTTATTGCAAATGAATAACAGCAGACGTACCAAAATCAAAGATTATATCGACAGCCGGGGCGAAGCTACGGTATCAGAGCTTTTAAACCTTTGCGGCGGCTGCTCGAATATGACCCTGTGGCGCGACTTAAAGCAGCTTGAGGAAGAGGGCTCTATCCGCAGAACGCGCGGCGGCGCCATTTCCCTGCGCCTTATCCAGCCCGACACCGAGGGGCTTTATATACGCCGCGCGAAAGAGAATATCGCCGCGAAAAGGGCTATCGCGCGGAAGGCGGTATCGCTCGTGTCTACCGGGCACTCGGTATTCATGGACGCGGGCAGCACGGTCATGGAGCTTGCGCGCCTTTTGACCGACAACCACTATACCGTCATTACCTCGGGCGCGAATATAGCGATAGAGCTTTCACAGCTTCGGTCCTGCAACGCCATATGCGTCGGCGGGCAGTTAAGCGCCAATACCCTTTCGTTCTCCGGCCCCCACGCCGACGCTTTTATAAACTCGGTCAACATAGAAACGGCGTTTATGGCAACCTCCGGCTTTTCGCTTAAAAGCGGCTTTACCTCCGGCTCCTTTACCGAGCACGAGCTTAAGCGCTCGGTCATAGCCAAAGCCGAACAGGTCATTATGCTTATGGATTCGAGCAAGCTTCAGCGCAACCTGCCTTTCACCTTCGCCACCCTTTCGGATATAGACGTGATAATCACCGAAGCGCCCCTGCCCGAAGATATCGCCCGCGCCGCCGAGCAGGCGCACGTAAGAATTATAATAGCGAACGACTGATTCTTATTTCATTGACTTTGTTCGTTTCGTATGATATACTGCACACAGAGCCATACGGCGGTTGGTCTGACGGGTCGTTTTGTGCCCCGAGCGACGTCAGCCGTGTATAGGCTCTGTTTTGTTAAATGAAAAGACCGCCGAGGGAAAACCCTTGGCGGTATCTTTTTTACAAGACAGGGGACGGTTCTCTGTCTTGTTTATTTGTTAAACGCCCCTGCGGGGCTACACCTCATCCACCGCAAGCGGTCCCCCTTCCCCTCAAGGGGAAGGCAACGCCCCTTTGGGGCTGCAACCCCTGTCGGCACGATCAGGGGATCTCTCGCCTGCGGGCTCGGTCACATTTCGGGTCTGACATCCTGTTGCAACATAGGCTCTGACTTCGCGTATTATACGCTCGTCAATCGCCTTGTTGCCGCCACCCCTTTTTGCTCGCTTCATCGTCCGCCGGACGCGCTCGCAAACGTCCCCCACCGGGTTGTCAAGGGGCACCAAAATGCCGCTTCGCTACCTTACGCGTA
>JAFSVO010000080.1 GCA_017444965.1 Clostridia bacterium
AAAGCGCCGAGGTCTGCGCCTTCGCCAAAGCCCCGTGGGAGCAGATACGCGTATCCGTAGGCATCGCGGCGTTCAATCCCGACGTAGACGCGAACGTGGAAAACGTCGTCCACCGCGCCGACCGCCTTATGTACGAAAACAAGCGCGCCCGCAAGGTTGGAAGATAAGTTTTAAAAGCTCGAAAAGG
Organism: Clostridia bacterium; assembly: GCA_017444965.1. Classification (GTDB taxonomy): domain Bacteria; phylum Bacillota; class Clostridia; order Oscillospirales; family Butyricicoccaceae; genus RGIG3513. The sequence goes on from JAFSVO010000080.1 coordinate 188, forward strand.
ATACTTCATCAAAGTATCCTTTTTGCTTTCGCAGCTTTTTTCCGTGAAAACTCTTTCCGGTCAATGTTATTATATTATATATGAAAACCGCAGACTGTACGGTTTTAGGTACAGTAATTTGAAGCATAATAAAGACGGCAATAAAGAAAGGGGGATAAAGTTATGGCGTATTCCGAGCTTTTTAAAAGCTTCGCGCGTATCCGCGACTACATGCGCGACTTTTACGTATACGGATTTAAAAGCCGCGACGAGTTCACCAAGAAAAGCGCCCGCTCATACGACGACGAGCGCCGGCGCGTCGAAAGCATACTCGGCGAATACATGGGCTTTAAGCAGACGCCCGAGGGCAAAAACGTCTTCATTTCGATAGACAGCCGCGTTTCGCGCCATAACCCCCTCTATAAAGCGTGGAAAGCCAAAAGCTTTACCGACGGCGATATCACCCTTCATTTTATCCTGTTCGATATTTTAAACTCTCCCGACGTCTGCTTAACTCTCTCCGAAATACTCGACAGGACCGACTCTTATACCGAATGCTTTTCAGAGCCGAGGACGTTTGACGAATCAACGGTGCGTAAAAAGCTTTCAGAATACGTTTCCGAGGGAGTCATAGTCGCCGAAAAGCGCGGCAGGGCGCTTTATTACAGGCGCTCGGGCGACTGCCCCGAGCTGTCCGCCGATATGCTCGATTTCTTTTCCGAGGTTTCCCCCTGCGGCGTTATAGGCTCTTATCTTCTCGATAAAACCGACGGGCATGAAGATATTTTCACCTTCAAGCACCACTATATGACCGCGGCGTTAGACAGCGAGACGGTCTGCGGTCTTCTCTGCGCCATAAGGGAAAAGCGCTCGGTCATGCTCGACGCCGTGAGCAAGCGCCGCGGCACCCCCTTCAGGATCCCTGCCGTGCCTCTGCGGATAATGATAAGCGCCCAAAGCGGGCGGCAGTATCTTATGGCGTTCGTCCCGCACTATAAGCGCATAAAATCATTCCGCACCGACAATATACTGTCGGTCGAGCCTCTTGACGTTTATCCCGATTTTGACAAAATGCGGCAAAAGCTTGACGGAATGGCGGCGCACACGTGGGGCGTAAGCGCGCAGAGCGACTCCCGCGCAAGGATCGAGCACGTAGAATTCACCGTAAGATACGGGCCCGAAGAAGGGCATATACATAAAAGGCTTGAGCGCGAAAAGCGCTGCGGCACGGTCGAAAGGATAAGCGAGAGCGAAAGCAGGTTTTCCGCCGACGTTTACGACTCGTCCGAGCTTATGCCGTGGATGCGCACCTTTATCTGCCGCATAACCGACCTTAAAATGTCAAATAAAGCGCTCGAAAAGCGTTTTAAATCGGATATAGAAGAAATGTACGCCCTTTACGGGCTGGAAGGCGGTGAAGAGGAATGATATTCAGCGAGCTTTACAGCGCGTATTACAACACCGTCGCGCGCGTCTTAAAGGCGGCGCAGGATCACCCGATAAATAAAGAAGAGCTTCGCTCGATAATAGGCGAGACCGCCTTCGGCGAAAGCGTTTCGGTCATAGAGCCCGCTCTTTTCGGCGAAAAGTGGCAGCTTATAAAGCCCGACGGCACAACACCGATAAAAGAGCCGCCGACCATGCCGCTTACCCTGCTTCAGAAAAGATGGCTCAAGGCGATATATACCGACCCGCGCGTCCGCCTTTTTACAGACGACCTGCCCGACTTCCCCGGGGTAGAGCCGCTTTTCACGCAAGAGGACGTCTGCGTTTTCGACAAGTATTCCGACGGCGACCCCTTTGAGGATAAAAAGTACGTAGCAAACTTCCGGCTCATACTCGACGCGATAAGAAACAAATATCCTCTTAAAATAAACGTGCTGAACCGCAAGGGTGATACGGGCTACCTCGCGCTTATGCCCGCCCGCCTCGAGTATTCGGAAAAGGACGATAAGTTCCGTCTGATAGGCGCGGGCAGCAGGTACGGCAACGTGATAAACTTAGGAAGGATAGTCCGGTGCAGACCTTATAATAAAGAGTTCGCGCCCTA
>JAFSVO010000081.1 GCA_017444965.1 Clostridia bacterium
GGGCAGAAGGACTTGAACCCTCGGCACGCGGTTTTGGAGACCGCTGCTCTACCAACTGAGCTATACCCCTATGACTTCCGGACGCTCATTTATTATACACGCATTATTTTCATTTGTAAAGGGGTAATTTTAAAAAAAATCGTTTTGTTTTCTTTTATTATTTTGCTTGAAAAAATGCTGTTTTTAGTATATATTTATTTATATATTATCAACATATTGTTTACGGAGTCGTTTTGATGCTTTACTCTTGGGAAACGAACTTTATAAAGCTTTTGCAAAGCGGTCTTTCCTCGTTCGTCATAATGCTTGCACAGGCGATAACCTATTTAGGCGAAGAAAGCGTTATCGTTCTTATTATGGGCTTTATATACTGGTCGCTGAATAAAGAAACGGGGAAGAAAGTCGCGCTCAATATCCTTGTAGGCGTCTCTTTTAACGCCGTTATAAAAAACGCGTTTATCCGTCCGCGCCCTTATATGACTGACTCCGAAATAGTTTGCTTAAAACCGCCTTCATCCGGCGCCGACATCTTTGATACTAACGTTCAGGGCCATTCTTTTCCGAGCGGTCACTCAACGAACAGCGTCACGGCTTATTCTTCTTTTGCTTTTTATTCCAAGAAAAAACTGTTAACAGCATGCGGTATTATTATTCCCGTTTTAGTCGGTTTTTCACGTATCGTTTTAGGCGTTCATTATCCTACGGACGTGTTGTTCGGTTGGATCCTCGGGCTTGCGGTCATATTCATACTTGATTTTCTGCGCAAAAAGATCAAAGACAAAAGGGTATTATACGGGGTCATCACCCTTGTGCTTCTTCCCGGATTCATTTTCTGCAAAACTTCCGATTATTTTACTACGTTCGGTATGCTGACCGGCTACTGCGCCGGCGATCTTCTTGAATCTTCAAAAGTCAGGTTTGAAATGCCGGATAGGCTCTTGTGCGTATTTTTAAGACCCGTGCTCGGAATACTTTTGTTTATGCTTTTTAATGCTTTAATAAAATATTTTGTAGGTTTTTTGCCGTTTTATTCGCATACGTCTGTTCAGAACGTTTTCAGAACAGTAAGGTATTTCATTACCGTTTTTACGATCATCGGCATATATCCGCTTCTGTTCAGAAAATTAAAGATCTAAACAGGAACAAATTTCATTTTAATTTGTCTAATAATTTAAAGTCCCAAGGAAGGATGCGTTAATTATGGATGCTAACAAAAAGAGAAAGACAAAAAGGATAGTCAGGAGGATAATTATCATCCTTATCGCGCTGATCCTTGTCGCAGGTATCGTATTCGGTTTGGTCAAGCTCTTTAAAAAGGACGATAATTCCGATATAATCTACGACGTCGTCAGCACCGGCTCTATAGTCACAACGGTCGGCGGCAGCGGAGTCGCGACAGCGAAGGACAGCGCGAGTATAACTCTTTTAAGCGACGGTAAAGTTGACGAGATATTTGTTAAAGAAGGCGACCTTGTTGAAGCGGGCGCGCCTTTATACAAGATATCTTCTCAAGCCGCAGAGGATAAACTGAAATCCGCCGAAGAGAACTATACCGATATAAAAAAGCAGGTCGCCGAGATTGAAAAGCAGCGCTCCGAGCTTAATATTAAAACGCCTTACGCAGGTATAATCATGAACGCAGTATCGTTGGAAATCGGCGACACCGTATTAAAAGGCGATCCTATCTGCACTCTTGTAGACAATACGAAAATGAAGCTTTCATCTTTTTTCAGCTACTCGTATGAAAGTATGATAAAAGTCGGGCAGGCGGTCACGGTTTCTGTTCCTTCTCAAATGGTATCCCTTCCCGGCAAAGTCGACAGCGTATATAAAGTTCAGAGAGTGTCGGATGAAGGGTCTATGCTTTTTGAAGTCCTTATCGTACTTGACAATCCCGGCATACTGACCGAGGGAATGAAGGCGTCTGCGACCCTTGTATCCGATTCGGGCGAAATTATCACTCCTTACGAAGATTCTTCGCTTGAATATTCCAGAAAGACCGATATTAAAGCCAAAGCGACGGGACCCGTCGAATACATAGGAATGAGAAACTATGACGCCGTAAAAGCCGGTGTCACGTTAGTCAAGCTCGGTGAAAGCGATACAGAATCAGAGCTTCTTTCACTCAACAACAAGCTTAAGACCGCTAAAGAATCGTTTGAAGCCGCGCAGGAAGACCTTGAAAAGTTCAACGCCACGGCGCCTATATCCGGGACAGTACTTAGCGTCAATCTTACGATAGGCGAGACCGCCAAAGCAGGCACCGTCGCGATCAGCATCGCAGATACCAGCACAATGATAGTAAACATCAAGATAGATGAAAAAGACGTATCTTACGTAAAAGCAGGTATGCCCGTCACCATCGATCAATGGGGAACGCCTTCTATAGGCACTATAGAATCGGTAAGTTTAAGCGGAACTTATGAAAACGGCGTATCAACTTTCCCCGGAGTAGTTACGATAGATAACTCCGACGGCGCTCTTATGTCCGGAAGTTACGTAAACTGGAAAGTTGACGGAAATCAAAGCGAAAACTGCTTAATCCTTCCCATCCAGTCTGTAAAATACGTTGAAACCGAGGAAGGACCCAAAACGGTAGTTTTCGTTCAGTCCGACAGCCGTCCCGACAACGCCATAGAAATAACCTCAAAGCCAGACGGAGTGCCGGACGACTGCTATCCCGTTCCGGTAACGGTCGGTATATCCGATAACTTCTCGGTAGAGATACTCGACGGCGTATCCGAGGGGGACACGGTCTTTACTCAGGTACGCAAGCAGAGTACGTGGGATAATTGATCATAAAAGAGGTCTTATATGCTTATTCATCTGGAAAACATATACAAGATCTACGGCGAAGGGCTTGAAAGCGAGGTAAGGGCGCTTGACGGAGTCTCGCTTGATATCGACAACGGCGAGTTTGTCGCCATTGTCGGCTCATCCGGCTCGGGCAAGTCGACGCTTATGAATATTTTAGGCTGTCTTGATTCTGCCACTAGAGGCGAATATTACCTTGCGGGCGAAGACGTAAGGTCTTTAACCGACAGAGAGCTTTCGCAGATCCGTAATAAACAGATAGGTTTTATTTTTCAGGGGTTTAACCTTATTCCCGCTTTATCCGCGCAGGAAAACGTCGAACTGCCGCTTATTTATCAGGGAATAAGCGCGTCGAAAAGAAAATCCTTTGCCGAAGAGGCGCTTGAAAGGGTAGGCCTTTCCGACAGAAAAAAGCACCGTCCTTTTGAAATGTCAGGCGGTCAGCAGCAGCGCGTAGCAATAGCGCGGGCAATTTCCACAAAGCCGCCTATAATTATGGCAGACGAGCCTACCGGCGCGCTTGACTCCAAAACGGGACAAGAGGTAATAGCTTTTCTTCGTCAGCTCAATAAAGAAGGCAGCACTGTCATCCTTATAACTCACGATAACGGGATAGCGGCTACCGCAAACAGGATAGTCCGGATATCCGACGGAAAGATCATTGAAGACAGACTTCAGGAGGTGAGCGCCCTATGAACTGGCTTCAATCTTTCAAAATGGCGTTCAAATCCATTATGTCAAAAAAGGGACGCTCGGCGCTCACTATGCTTGGTATCATAATCGGTATCGCGTCGGTCATGACTATCGTTTCGGTCGTAAACGGATACAACAAGCAGACTATGGAACGCATAAACAGTATGGGCACTAACCGGGTAAGCGTGTACGCATACAGACAGGATAATAAAAACATTTTCGACGGTCTGTACGATTACTGTCTCGGTATGAGCGATATAATAGACGGCATAACGCCGAGCGCGTCTATCTGGACACAGGGCGGCGTCAGATACGGTTCAAGATCCTCGACTAATATGGAATATGCCCCTCAGCTTTACCTCGGCAGCGATCAGTATTCCGCGTGCAACAATTTTGTGATAGAATACGGGCGCGATATAAGCAAAGTCGATATAGTAAACTACAATAACGTCTGCGTTCTCGGCGCCCGCGCGGCAAAACTGTTTTTCGACTATCTTAATCCCTTAGGCGAATCGCTTTCGGTAAACGGCGTAGCCTTTAAGGTTGTAGGCGTTTACAAGGAAAAAGACCCCGATTCCGACTGGTCGCTTGATAACGTAATAGTATTTCCGTATACGGCTTCAAGGGCGATAAATAACCAGGATATAGGAAGCCTTAGCGAATTTATTATTAAAGGTAAAGATAAAAAATCCCTTACGGAAATAGTAAGCCGCGTAGACGGCTATCTGTCGACTGTCATTCCCGAAGGCACCGGTTATTACTCAGTTTATAACGAAGGGCAATGGCAGGATCAAAGCAACGAGTTTGCGAAAACAATGAGCCTTGTCCTCGGAGGTATAGGTTTTATATCACTTCTTGTCGGCGGTATAGGCATAATGAACATAATGCTTGTGACCGTTACCGAAAGAACAAGAGAGATAGGTATCAGAAGAGCAATCGGCGCGCCGAGGTCGGCTATAGTTTCGCAGTTTCTCGTTGAAGCCGCGATGATATGCGGTATAGGCGGCATTTTCGGCATTATAGTCGGCTTTGCGGGAACGCTTATAGCGGGTAAACTCATTGTAAATATGATACTTATCCCCGGCGTTGGCGTGACTGCCGCGGCTTTCGTTTTCTCGGTTGTTTTAGGCATAATATTCGGAATGTATCCCGCGATAAAGGCGTCTGCGCTTTTGCCGGTCGTCGCCCTTCGCGCTGAATAAGGAGAAATAAATATGAAAAAAACAGCTTTTATTACCGTATTCATTTTAGTGTTTTCGCTTATGGCGTTATCCGTTTCGGCAAGCTATTTTTCCGACGTAACAGACGCCAAAACCGTTTCCGCGGTCGAGCAGCTTCGTATGTTCGGCGTTATAGACGGTATGGGCAACGGCAAGTTCGAGCCTAACGGAACATTGACCCGCGCGCAGTTCTGCAAAATGGCGGTGACCGCGCTTCGCGAAAACGATTCGGTATCTCAGTATAAAAACTACACTATCTTTCCGGACGTAAGGCAAAACCATTGGGCGACGGGATACGTAAACTTAGCCGTAAGGTCTGAAAAGAAGTTTATATCAGGTTTCCCGGACGGTACTTTTAAGCCCGACACGCCTATAACCTACGGACAGGCCATAACTATCCTTATGCGCCTTTTGGGTTATCAGGATTCAGACGTGGGTATGGTTTGGCCCGACGGTTATATCAACGCGGCAAAGGATAACGGACTTACAGATGGCGTCACCGCTTTGGGAAACGCCTCTATCACAAGAGCGCAGGCGGCGCAGCTTTTCGCAAATATGCTTATTACAAATACTAAATCCGGCAACAAATATATCAGCACCGTTTCGGGAAGCGTTTTAGACGACGTTATTCTTCTTTCAAACACCGCGCGATCTTCCGACGGTACGGAAAATTCTCTTCTTACCACGACCGGTATATTCAAAACGGCGGATAAACCGGCTTCCGCCGACCTTTTAGGCGAAAAAGGATTCCTTGTATTAAATGAAAAGGGCAGAGCGCTTACTTTTATTCCCGATAAAGATGCCATAAGATCAAAAATAACCTTATCTTCGGCGGCTTCCGGTCACGTTATAGATGAAAAAGGCGTAAAGCATATTATACCGGCAAGCACCAAGACTTACTATTCCGGAGAAGAAACAACGTGGAGCAGCGCGTCGACCTCTATAAGAAAAGGCTCAACTGTCACGGTCTATTACGGCTCTTCCGGCTCGGCGAATTACGTTTTCGCCGGCGGCGGCTACGACAAAAAAACAGTAGTTGTTTCGTCGGACGGAAGCCTTAGAGAAATCAATACGATAGTTTCCTCATCTGATTACGTTATTTACAGAAACGGCTCAAAAGCTGTATCTTCCGATCTTTGCAAGTATGACGTTGCGTCATATGACGAAGTCAACAATAAAGTTGAAGTATCAAATCTTCGTATTACCGCGGTTTATGAAGACGCGTATCCCGATTTTACCCGTCCCGAAAAGATTACCATTTTGGGAACTCAGTTTGACCTTTTATCTCAGGCGACAAACGACGCCTTATCTTTTAAAGCCGGCGATAAAATTACCGTTCTCTTTACGGCAGACGGTAAAATCGCTTCTGTTCTGAACGCGTCTCAACTTTCTGGCAACGCAAAGGGCGTTGTGGCTTCCGCGTCCGGCTCCTCCGCGACGGTTGAACTGACTAACGGCGTTAAGGTATCCGGTAA
>JAFSVO010000082.1 GCA_017444965.1 Clostridia bacterium
CAAGGCGCGCCGCGGCGAAGATACTTTAAGGTTCGGCCCCTTAAAGCCCGTCGGGCTTACCGATCCCGCGACGGGGAAACGCCCGTACGCGGTCGTCCAGCTCCGCGCCGAAAACCGCGATAAGACGATGTATAATATCGTCGGCTTTCAGACGCATCTCAAAATACCCGAGCAGAAAAGGGTATTCGGGCTTATACCGGCGCTTAAACACGCGGTCTTTCTGAGATACGGCGTCATGCACAGAAACAGCTTTATAAACTCGCCGGGAAAGCTTAATAAATACTTTGAAGTAATAAACAGACCGCGGCTTTATTTCGCGGGGCAGATGACGGGCGTCGAGGGATATATTGAATCGGCGGCGTCGGGTCTTATGTGCGGAATAAACGCGGCGAGGGGCGTCCTTTCAAAGCCGCCGGTCGATTTTCCCGAAACGACCGCGCTCGGCGCGCTGTCGCTCCACGTTTCAAAAGGAGAGGCGTCGGCTTTTCAGCCGATGAATATAAACTTCGGCCTGCTCCCGCCCCTTCCCGAAAGAATAAGAGATAAAAAAGAAAGATATCTTAAAATATCCGAAAGGGCTTTAGACGCGCTTTCGGAGCTTTTACCCCAAATAAAGGAGGACGTTTTGTGAGGATAGCTATAGACGCCATGGGCGGCGACAACGCGCCGCAGGCGGCGGCTGAGGGCGCGCTTCTCGCCGTTTCCGAATACGGCTGTGAAATAACCCTCGTAGGAGACGAAGAGAGGATAAAGCCCCTTTTAGAGGGTAAGGATAACGCGGAAAAAATAACCTTAGTTCACGCGTCCGAAACGATAGAAAACGACGAAAAAGCGACGGCGGCGGTCAGAGGAAAGAAGGACAGCTCTATGTCCGTCGCGCTTACGCTTTTGGCGGAGGGCAAGGCTGACGCCGCGGTGTCAGCAGGCAGTACGGGCGCCCTGCTTTCGGGCGCGACGTTTATAGTCAAGCGCATAAAGGGCGTGCGCCGCGCGGCTATCGCGACGGTAATGCCGAACCTTTCGGGCGGAAAGACTATGCTTCTGGACAGCGGCGCAAACTCGGAATGCACGCCCGAGTTCCTTCTGCAGTTCGCGCTTTTGGGCAGCCTTTATATGGAAAAGATATGCGGCGTCAGTTCCCCGCGCGTCGCGCTTTTAAATAACGGCACAGAGGAAAAGAAGGGCGCGCCCCTGCAAAAAGAAAGCTTTGAGCTTTTAAAAAGCGCAGGCGCGCGGAATATGATAAACTTCATCGGCAACAAAGAGGGCAGGGATATATTCGCGGGCGACGCCGACGTTTTGGTGTGCGACGGCTTTTCCGGCAATATCGCCTTAAAGACCATCGAGGGAACGGCCGCTTTCATAATGAAAGAGCTGAAAGCGGCGTTCATGAAGAATCCCATGACGAAAATTTCCGCGCTCGCGGCAAAAAAGAGCTTATCCTCGCTTAAAAACACGCTTGATTACAACAAGGTCGGCGGCGCGCCTTTCCTCGGCATATCGAAGCCGGTCATAAAGGCGCACGGCTCGAGCGACGCCGAAGCCTTCTGCGCGGCGGTAGGTCAGGCGATAGTTTTTTCCGAGAGCGGGTATATTCGCGCCGTTTCGGAGAATATTGACAGTATAGCGGAGAAAAAAGAATAAAAAAAGGTAGACAATCACAAAAACCTTTGTTATAATTCGCTTGTAAGAAACTAATCGGGAGGCATTTTTTATGATTCTTGACACGCTTAAAAGACTTATCTCAGAGCAGTTTGACGTTGACGAAGAAGAGATCACCGCGGAAACGAGCTTTGCAGACGACCTTGACGCCGATTCGATAGACCTTGTCGATTTCATCATGGCAGTCGAAGAAGAGTTCTCACTCCCCGAGATAGAAGAGACCGAGCTTGAGGGGATAAAAACGGTCGGGGACGTCGCAAACTTCGTAGCGGAAAAACTGAAATAAGAAAAGCGCGGGAAGGGTCAACCTTCCCTCGTTTATTATTGCGCAAAAGGAGACAGCATGAAACTTGACTACGTCTTTAAAGACCCCGAGCTTTTGAAAACGGCGCTCACCCACAGCTCTTACGCGAACGAGCACAGGGAAAAGGGCGTCCGCAACAACGAACGGCTCGAGTTTTTGGGCGACAGCGTATTGGGGCTTATCTGCACCCGGTATATATGGACAAATTTCAAAAGCCTGCCCGAGGGCGAGCTTACGAAGCTGCGCGCGGCTATCGTCTGCGAAAATTCGCTTTACGAGTACGCGTGTAAAATAGATCTGGGCGCTGAGCTGCTTTTGGGAAAGGGCGAAAAGGCTGCGGGCGGCGCCCGTCTTCCGAGCGTTCTTTCCGACGCTATGGAGGCAGTCATCGCAGCGGTTTATCTTGACGGCGGCATAGAAGAAGCCGAAAGATGCATAATAGACTTTATCCGCGACAAGGCGCAGGAGGTAGTAAAAAGCCGCGCCACCGCGGACTATAAGACGGTTCTGCAGGAGATAGTGCAGAAAAATCACGAAGAGGTGCTTTCATACAGACTTAAGTCGGAAAGCGGCCCCGACCATGACAAGCGGTTCGAGGTCGAGGTGCTTATAAACAGCAACGTGATAGCCGTAGGCGTCGGCAAAAGCAAAAAGAGCGCCGAGCAGGCGGCGGCAAAAGAAGCGCTGAGGCTGATGGGCGAATGAAAAACTCGGTCATACCGATATTCATACCTCACTTAGGCTGCCCCAACGCCTGCGTATTCTGCAATCAGCGCAGGATAGCGCAGGAAAGAGCGCCCGAAACGCACGAGGTAAAAAGCATAATAGAAGAAGCGCTTAAAACTTCAGACAAGCCGCAGGTCAGCTTTTACGGCGGCAGCTTCACGGCGATAGACCCTTCTTTGCAGGAGGAGTACTTAAGCGCGGCGTATATGTTTTATAAGGCGGGGCTTATCGACAGCGTGCGGCTCTCTACCCGCCCCGACGCGATAGACGAAAGCGTTATAGCGCGGCTTAAAAAATACGGCGTCAAAACGGTGGAACTCGGCGTTCAGTCAATGGACGACCGGGTGCTTTCTCTTTCAAAAAGGGGACACACGGCGGCCGATTGCGAGCGCGCGGCAAACGCTTTAAAAGCCGCCGGGTTTGAAGTCATATTGCAGATAATGCCGGGGCTTCCGGGCGCCTCGCGCGAAAACGATTTAGAGACGGCGAAAAGGGTCGCGGCGCTCTCTCCCGCCGGCGTTCGCATTTATCCCGTCTGCGTCATACGCGACACCGAGCTTTGCGATATGTACGAAAGAGGAGAGTATAAGCCGCTGACGTGTGACGAGGCGGCCGACCTCTGCGCCGATATATTTGACGTTTTCGTTGAAAAGAACATACCCGTCGTAAGGATAGGCTTAAATCCGACCGAAGAGCTGTCGGGCGGTGCCGCCGTCGCGGGGGCGTATCACCCGGCGATGGGTCAGCTCGTCCGTTCCGCGTGGCTTTTTAAAAAGGTCTGTGCCCTCCTCGACGTGCAAAACGCGAAAAAGGCGGTAATAACCGTGCCCGCGGGCAGGCTTTCGGATATGAGAGGGCAGAAAAACTTAAACGTAAAAAAGCTTAAGGAAAGATACCCCGAAACGGAAATAGAGATACGCGAGGATAAAGAACTTAAAGCGCCTTTTGCCGTTAAAATAATTTGAAAAATATTACTTGCATTTTATAATGCGTTGTGGTATTCTATTTAAGCAGGCGGAGACCCGCCTATGCGCTGTTAGCTCAGCTGGATAGAGTGTCTGGCTACGAACCAGAAGGTCGGGGGTTCGAGTCCCTCACAGCGCGCCAAAAAAATAAGCAACCCGTAGGGGTTGCTTATTTTTTATCCAAGCCGACAACGGAGGCTTGGCATGTAATCAACGCGCTTGCGCGTTGTATGTAATCAGCGTCAGCTGTATGTAATCAGTCTTTACGACTGTATGTAATTGTGCTATTATATATTTATCCGCGCAAGCTTTCATCATTTGTCGGCTTGATTACATACACGGCTCCCGCCGTGATTACATTCATCCTTTCAGGATGATTACATACAAGGCTTCGCCTTGATTTGGATACGAAAGGAAACGGAAAGACGTATGAAAAGAAACTTGCTTTTTGAGTATTCCGAAGAGTTGGCGTCAAAATGCGATTATCTTTGCAGAAATATAAAAAACAACTCAAATATAACTTTTCAGCTAAAGAAATCATCGTCAAGCGTTTTTGCCAACATTTCCGAGGCTCAATATCCTCAAAGCCTTCCCGATATGCTTTCCAAGTTTAAAATAGCCAGAAAAGAATGTGTTGAAACTGAAAGTTGGCTCAAACACTTATTTGATACAAACGTGATAGATGAGGACGTTTACCGCGCTTTTCGTAATCTCTGCGGCAGAATACGCCGGATGCTGACTGCTTCGTGCGTTACTATAGAAAAGAAAATAGATAATGCACAGTAAAAATATCGCCCACTTTCGTGGGCGATATTTTTTATCCAAGCCTACAACGGAGGCTTGGCACGTGATAAACGCGCCACGGCGCCACCGTTCTTTACTTTTTTCTTCGATTATGGTAAAATACAGACGGAAAATCTTTTTTTAAGGAGAAAACGGACGTGTCTGAAAATAAAGATGATCTTATTCAAAAGGATGTTCTCGTTCAAAATGACGATCTCGTCGAACAGGAGATAATAAAGCGCGCGGGCGCAGCCGAAAAACTGCTTTCCGACAGCGACAAAACTGAGCGCTTTCTGGAAAGGCTTGAGCAAAAGCTGAACAAAGTGCCGGTAGTAGGTTCCGCTTTGGCGGCGATACCCGTTTTCATATCTCTTGTACGCTCCTTCGTTAAAAAAGAGTATCGCGATATCCCGTTGGGAAGCGTTATAGCCGTCGTCGTCGGGCTTATTTATTTCCTCGCGCCCGCAGACCTCGTTCCCGACGCGGTCCCGCTCGCCGGGCATATAGACGACGCCGTTATGATACTCGGTATAGGAAAGCTTGTGAAAAGCGACGTTAACGATTATAAAAAGTGGCAGAAGAAAAACGGCAAAAGGATAATAGACGCTGACCGTTGACGTTTTCCGCTGTGAGGGACTCGAACCCCCGACCTTCTGGTTCGTAGCCAGACACTCTATCCAACTGAGCTACCGGCGCATGTGCACTATCGCGCCCAAGTATCATAACACAGCGGAATGAAAAAAGCAAGTCTTTTTTCTAAACTTTCCCGTTTTCGGGAAAACTGCATTGAAAACCCTTTGGAAATGGCGTAGAATAAAGAAAAGAGCCAATCACGACACGCCAAAAGGAGGACGCGTCATGAAAAAACTGGTCATCGTTCTGAGCATTGTCCTGGCGCTGATGCTGGGCTTCCTGGCCCTGCGGCATTTCGGTCTGCTGAACGGCAGCAGCCGGTCCGAGCCCGCCGTCTCCGCGCCTGTTCCGGAGCCCGAACCCAAGCCGATGCCCGCACCGGCCCCCGCCCCGGAGCCTGTGCCGGAACCTGAGCCGGAACCCGAACCGGAACCGGAGCCCGAGCCGCCCTTGGAGGTGGGGGAGCCCGTCACGCTGAACGGGCAGAGCCTGCCCACGTTCCTGCTGGACGGCGCGGCCTACGTCGAGGCGCAGGCGCTGGCCGGTGCCTTGGGCCTGGAGCTGTCCCTGGACGACCAGACCGCCGTCTTCGGTGACGTGCACGCCACGGAGTTTACCGCCGGCGAACACAGAAGCCGCACCGATGGGGACGACTGCGTTCTCGTTCTCGCGCCCTTCCTCCGCGACGACCGCTTCTATCTCGGCGCATGCGATCTGGCCAAGGCCTTCCGGCTGTCCGAATACACTCTGCCCGAGACCGAAGAGGTCCTGCTCACAGCAGGCGGCGGCGACTGGGAGATCCCGGAGGATCACAACGTAAGCGTGCTGA
>JAFSVO010000083.1 GCA_017444965.1 Clostridia bacterium
GCCTGTCTTCCCTTCCCGGAAAGTATTCGCCCCACAACCTTATTTACCACGCGAAAAGCGCGCTTAAACTGCCCGCGTCAAAGCTTCCGTTATCGTATGACTTTAAAACTCTCGTTCGCGAAAGCGACCTTGTGATAGCGATAGGCGGCGACAATTACTGCTACGATATGGGCAAGGGGTATTATCCGTCTGACGCTTTTATCAGGGATAACGCGAAAAAATACGTTCTGTTCGGCTGTTCGATAGAGCCCGAGGACGTACCTAAGGGGCTCGGAAATCACCTTAAGAAAACGTTTGACGCTGTCTCCGTTCGCGAGTCTTTAAGCTACGACGCGCTTTCAGCCTTCGGCGTAAATAACGCAAAGCTTTTGCACGACCCCGCGTTTCTGCTTCCCGCGGACGACGCGCCCGAAAAGCAAAACGCCGTCGGCGTAAACGTAAGTCCGCTGGCTTTAAACTGCGGAAACGCGGACGCGATAATGTCTTCTTACGTCGCGCTTGTAAGATATATACTCAAAGAAACGGATATGTCAGTCGTCCTTACTCCGCACGTCGTTTGGAAAGACAACGACGACAGGCTGCCTCTTACCCTCATAAAAAAGGCGTTTGACAAAGAAAGCCGCGTTACCCTTGTTCCCGACGCGAACGCTTTAAAGCTTAAAGGCGTGATATCTTCCCTTCGTTTCTTCGTAGGCGCGAGAACGCACGCGACTATTGCCGCATATTCGTCCTGCGTGCCGACGCTTACCGCGGGCTATTCGGTGAAAGCGCGCGGTATTGCGAAGGATCTTTTCGGGCAGGAAGAAGGATTTGTCGTTCCCGTTCAAAAGATATCCGACCCGAACGATCTGGTTTCCGTTTTCAAGCAGATAACGGATAACGAAGATAAGATAAAAGCGCAGCTTTGCTCAATTATGCCGGAATACAAGAATAACGCGCACAGCGCCGTGTCTTTGTTAAAAGAATTGTTGGCGTAAGCTTATTTTGAAAGGACTGCCGTCATTTTGACGGCAGTCCTTTTTATTACCTATCAAAAGAAAGATTTTTAAAGTAATAATTATTGCTCGGTAACAAATCCTGCACGTTTCGCATGGCTTCGCCGAAGCGCTGATAGTGGACTATCTCACGCTCTCTCAAAAACTTTATCGGGTCAGTTATGTCCGGATCGTCCACAAGGCGAAGGATATTGTCGTAAGTAGTTCTCGCCTTTTGCTCTGCCGCCATGTTTTCGCTAAGGTCGGTCAAAGGGTCGCCCTTAGACTGATAATACGCCGCCGTCCAGGGTATGCCGGATGAAGACGCGGTATATATGCCTGACGTGTGGTCGACGAAGTAATCCGCAAACCCCTGGGCTTTTATTTGCTCTATCGTAAGGTCGCGCGTGAGCTGTCTTACCATTGCCGCTATCATCTCGAAATGCGCGAGCTCTTCGGTCCCTATATCGGTCAAAAGCCCCGCCGTGTTTCTGTCGGGCATTGAATATCTTTGCGAAAGATATCTCATAGAAGCGCCGAGTTCACCGTCGGGTCCGCCGTACTGGGTTATTATTATCTTTGCCGCGCGCGCGTCCGTCTTTTTGATATTTACCGGGTATTCAAGTCTTTTTTCATATATCCACATATATCATTCCGCCTCCCACGGCCACGGCGTTTTGAGCCAGTTAAAACTGTCGGTCCCGTTCGCCTGATACATAGTCAGAGGACCCGCGGCGGATCCGTACGCTTTCGACGCTTCGTTATAGTCCTCTTTGCATTTATTAAAGTACGCAAGCGCTTCGGTATCGTTAGGGTGAGTGTCTAAAAACAGGGCCGCGTCGTAAAGCGCAAATCCCGCCTGCTGTACGGCGAGCGTCAAATTGTCGTTTCCGCTCATACGGCGCCTCCGAACGGAAGATCGAGCTGCGCGAATATCGTGCCTCTGCTAAGCGCTTTGGGCATATCGTATATCTCTTTAAATTCCTGACGGGGTACGTACGCCATCGCTAAAGGAAGATTTTGCACGTCGCTTTTCGTCATTGAACTGTAAGGCGGCGACTGCGGCATGCGTCCGCGCCTTGTCTGCATTTGCCTGTAAGTATTATTCAAAGCTGTATCTCC
>JAFSVO010000084.1 GCA_017444965.1 Clostridia bacterium
GCGCCGCAGCGTTTTCATGCAGCCGCCGCAGGAGAGCGCGTCGCCTATATCGTTCAAAAGCGTGCGTATGTAAGTGCCTTTAGAGCATTCTATTTTCAGGGCGTATTCGCTTTCGGATATCTTCGATATTATCTCAATGCTTTTTACGTTTATTATCCTTTTCTCACGTTCGATCTCAACGCCGCGCCGCGCGAGCTTATAAAGCCGCTCGCCGCCGACGGACACCGCAGAATACATAGGCGGGGTCTGCGCTATATCTCCGCAAAACCCGGGAAGGACGGCGCGAAGAGCTTCCTCCGACGCGGGCGCCTTTTCGGAAAGGACCCGCCCCGTAATATCCTGTGTGTCGGTGGAAACGCCGAGCAGAAGCGTCGCCTCATATTCCTTATCCAGAGCCGCGGCGTGATCGGCGGCGCGCGTGGCGCTTCCCAAAAGTATAGTCAGAACGCCCGTCGCGAGCGGGTCGAGCGTACCCGCGTGGCCTATTTTTTTCTGCCCTAAAATGCGTCTTATCTTAGCTACGGCGTCGTGGGAGGTAAAGCCCTCGGGCTTGTCCGCCGTCAGGATCCCGTCGTACATAAAACTTCCTTTTCGGCTTCTTTCATGAATTTTTCAAGGCAGGCGTGAGGCTCGCCCGAAATATTGGCGCCCGCGGCTCTGTCGTGGCCGCCGCCGCCGAAGGCGGCGCATATCCTGCTTGCCGAAACGGGCGCTCTGGTGCGGACGGATACCTTAAATTCGCCCCTCTGTTTGTTTTCGGTAAGAAGCACGCCGCAAAAAGCGCTTTCAAGCTGCATTAAAAGGCTTGAAAGGTTGTCTAAATCGTCGTTGTCGGCGTGTATCTCGTCAATAAGATCGCGCGTTATGACCGTGCCGCATATTCTGCCGTCCGCGCTTATTATCATTTTGTCGAAAAGCTCGCGCTCGAGCCGTATACGCGCGCCCGTCTTGGCAATAAAGAACGCCGTGTTTATGCGGTGAAAATCGACGCCCGCCGCCATGCAAGCGGCGGCTGTTTCGTGCGCCTTGGGGGTAGTGTTGGCGTATTTAAAGCAGCCGGTGTCGGTCGACACGGCGAGATATACGCTCTCGTAAAACCGCAGGGGAAGCGTGACGCCGAGTTCTTTCGCGAGGTCGTATATAACTACGCCGACCGCCGCTTCCTCATCCCTTAACAAAAGCTCTTTCGCGTAGCGCGTGTTCGTCGGGTGGTGGTCTATGCAAAGGTCGACCTTGCCGCGGAAGCGCTCGCACGACTTGAGAAAAAGTTTTTCGTCGGCTATATCGACGGCGATGATCTTATCGGGCGTAAAGCCGTCGGGCGCCGAAAGACCCGAAACGTACGGCGCGAGCTTTTTCGTTATATCCTCGTTTTCCGCGAGAAACGCCCTTTTCCCCATTTCGCGCAGAGCGACGCAAAGCGCCGCCGCCGAGCCGCAGGTATCCCCGTCGGGGCGGCGATGGGTAAGGATAAGATAGTTGTCGTTTTCTTTAAGAAACTCCGCCGTCTTCCGCATCTTCATCATCTCCGCTCTTGACGCCGAGCTTGTTTAATACCTCGGCGATATGCGCGCCGTAAGCGATATGGTCGTCGAGCACGAACCGAAGCTCGGGCGTCGCGCGCAGGCGCACCGCGTGGGCGAGCCCCGTGCGCAGAAAGCCCGACGCCGACTTAAAGCCGCGCATTATCTCTTTTTTGTCGTATTCTCCCAAAACGCTGACGTAAACGGTGCAAAACGAGAGGTCGCGCGTGACCTCGGCTGCCGTTACGCTTATCATTTTCCCCGCGAGGCGCGGGTCCTTTACGTCGCGTATAAGGACCGCCAGGGCGCGCTTTACCTCTTCGTTTATCTTGTGCATCCTGTCGCTTGCTTCCGGCATATTATCACCCGTTTACCTGTTCCATGACGAAGGCCTCTATTATATCGCCCTCTTTTATGTCGTTATACTTGTCTATGCGCAGGCCGCACTCGAAGCCCTCGGCGACCTCTTTGACGTCGTCCTTGAAACGGCGCAGGGTCGCGAGGTCGCCCTCGAATATGACTATGTTGTCGCGCACGACGCGCACCTTTTCGTTCCTCTGCATCTTGCCGTCGGTGACGTAGCAGCCGCCTATCGTGCCGACGCCCGACGCCTTGAATATCTGGCGCACCTCGGCGTGGCCGATGACCGTTTCCTTGAACTTGGGCGCGAGCATGCCGTGTATCGCCTGCTCTATCTCTTCGATGCAGTCGTAAATGACGCTGTAGGTGCGTATATCTACCTGCGACTGCGCCGCGCTGTCGGCGACGCCCGCCTCGGGACGCACGTTGAAGCCGACTATGATGGCGTTCGACGCGCTCGCCAGCATGACGTCGCTTGAGTTTATGCCGCCGACGCCGGCGTGAATGACCTGCACCTTGACCTCGTCGTTCGATATCTTTTCAAGACTGCTCTTGACCGCCTCGCAGCTGCCCTTGACGTCCGCCTTGACTATGACGTTGAGCGTCTTGACCTCGCCCGTCTCGATATGCTCGAAGAGGTTTTCAAGCGTGACCTTCTGCATCGCCTTCGCCTGCTCCTCTTTCTCCTCGAAGCGGCGCTTTTCGGCGAGGGTCCTTGCCATCCTCTCGTCCTCGACGGCGTAGAACAGGTCGCCCGCGCCCGGCACCTCGGCGAAGCCGATTATCTCTACCGGCACCGAGGGGCCCGCCGTCTCAAGCTTATTCCCCTTGTCGTCGGTCATGGCGCGGACTCTGCCGACCGCCATACCGGCTATGACAATATCGCCGCACTTAAGCGTGCCGTTCTGCACGAGCACGGTCGCGACGGGGCCGCGGCCGCGGTCGAGCTTGGCTTCTATGACCGTGCCCTTCGCAAGCCTCTTGGGGTTCGCGCGAAGCTCCATGACGTCGGCTGTCAAAAGGACCATTTCAAGCAGGTTGTCTATGCCCTCTTTCTTCTTTGCCGAAACGCGGCAGACGGTGGTCGTGCCGCCCCATTCCTCGGGGACTAAGTCGTATTCCGTCAGCTGCTGCATTATCTTGTCGGGGTTCGCGTTTTCCTTGTCTATCTTGTTTACGGCGACGACTATGGGCACGTTCGCCGCTTTGGCGTGGTTTATCGCCTCGACCGTCTGCGGCATTATGCCGTCGTCCGCCGCGACGACGAGTATCGCTATATCGGTCACCTGCGCGCCGCGCGCCCTCATCGACGTGAACGCCGCGTGGCCCGGGGTGTCGAGGAAGGTTATATCCCGCCCGTTCAGGTTTACCCTGTACGCGCCTATGTGCTGGGTTATGCCGCCCGCCTCGCCCGAGGCGACGTTCGTCTGGCGAATAGCGTCAAGCAAGCTCGTTTTGCCGTGGTCGACGTGGCCCATAACGACGACTACGGGCGCGCGCGTGATA